>JADFCT010000028.1 GCA_017161665.1 Candidatus Sumerlaeota bacterium | reverse complement strand
CAATCGAGTGGGTGGCCGCGAACCGGCCCGCCAGTTGGTCAATGCGCATTATGGGAATCAAGACTGTGTTACCTATCGTGACTTTCGCGACGTGTTGGCCCGTGACGACATTGACGCCGTCGAAGTCGTCACGCCCGACCACTGGCACGCCGCCATTACGGTGGCGGCGGCGCGGGCCGGCAAGGACATCTATTGCCAGAAGCCGTTGAGTCTGACGGTGCGCGACGGTCAGGCCATGGTCGAAGCCGTGCGGCGATACGGGCGCATTCTTCAGGTCGGAAGCCAACAGCGATCGGACTATAATTTCCGTCGGGCGGGCGAACTGGTCCTCAATGGGCGCATCGGCAAACTTCATACCGTCACATGCGGTCTGCCGGCCGGCATACCGGACTACTCAACCAAAGGGGCGCTCAAAGCGCCCACACCGGCCCCGGAGGGTTTTGATTATGATTTGTGGCTGGGACCGGCGCCCCAGGCCCCCTATTGTCCGGCGCGCTGCCTGGTCAACTTCCGGTGGATTTTCGACTATTCCGGGGGCCAACTGACGGATTGGGGCGGCCATCATCCCGATTGCGCCCAATGGGGAATGGGGACACAGGACACCGGTCCCCTTCGGATTCAAAATGCCCGGGCGGAATACGCCCAAGGCCCATTATACAACACGGCGACGAAATACTACTTTGAAGCCCTTTATGCGAACGGTGTCAAAATGATCGTCTCGAGTGAGGCCCGCGGCGGGGTTACCTTCGAAGGGGACGCCGGAACCGTCTGGGCCAACCGGGGCCGACATGACGCGAATCCCAAGTCCATCCTGAACGAAACGATCGGCGCTGACGAAATTCGCCTGTACAACAGTAACAATCATTTCCGCAATTTCATTGACTGCGTTTACAGCCGGCGCGACCCGGTCGCTCCTGTCGAAGCCGGCCATCGCTCGATTTCCATCGCTCACCTCGGCAATATCGCCATGATCCTTGGACGGGATATTCAATGGGATCCAGACCGCGAGGTAATCATTGGCGATGAAACGGCCGCTTCCATGTTGGGCCGCGCCTATCGATCCCCCTGGACGTTATAGTGCGCTTATCCTCGTTGATCCGAAGGGACGTCAAATGAAGCGACGAGATTTCATGATCCGACTGGCAACCGCCACCGCCGCGAGCATGGCCGCGCCCGTCATCATCCCCGCTTCGGCCCGAGGGGCCGAAGGCCGCGCCGCGCCCAGCGAACGCATCACACTGGGATTTATCGGCGTCGGCAGTCACGGTGTGTCCATGAACCTGAACAGTTTCCTGCCGCAACCGGATGCGCAGGTCCTCATGGTCTGCGACGTGGACGGCAACCGCGTCAAGGCGGCGGCGGAACGGGTTCGCAGTCACTATGCCGGGCAAAACGCCTCTGGCCGAGCGGCGCTCATCGACATGGGCCGGGACTTCCGCGAGGTCATCACGCGCCCGGACCTGGACGGCGTGGTGATTTCCACGCCCGATCACTGGCATGTGATCCCAGCCGTTCTGGCCGCGCGCGAAGGAAAAGACGTCTTTTGTGAAAAGCCTCTTTCCCTGACCGTACAGGAAGGCCGCATTCTCAGTGACACCATCAACCGCTACGGCCGCGTGTTCCAGACGGCCAGCGAAAACCGCTCCAAATGGAATTTTCTGCACGCCTGTGAACTCGTTCGCAATGGGCGCATCGGCAAACTCCACACCATCCGGACGGTGCTACCGCAAGGCTTCCGTCTTCCGATTCAACCGGAATTACCCGTTCCGGAGGATCTGGATTGGGATATGTGGCTGGGACAGGCGCCGTGGCGCCCCTACTGTAATTGGGGGATGGAGCGTTGCCATTATCAGTGGCGCTGGAACCTCGACTTTTCCGGCGGCCAATTGACAGACTGGGGCGCTCACATCAATGACGTGGCCCAATGGGGCAACGACACGGAATATACCGGCCCGGTCTCCGTCGAAGGCTGGGGCGATTTCCCTCCCGACGGACTCTATAATGCCGCCGTGGACTTCGAAGTCAGCTACGAATACGCCAACGGTGTTCGGCTCATCTGTAAAAGCGGCACACCAGGCATTCGATTTGAAGGGAGTGCCGGTTGGATTGAATGCAAGTGGGATTCCTTTGCTTGCCATCCCGAATCGCTGCAAACGGAGAAGATCGGCCCCGAGGAAATTCATCTGAGAACCTGTCCGGAGCGCGAACAACGAGACTTTCTGAATTGTGTTAAAAGTCGCGCCAAGACATATTATCCCGTTGAAGTCGGACACCGTAGCGTGTCGGTCTGTCATATCGGGAATATTGCCATGAAACTGGGTCGGAAACTGCATTGGGATCCGGACCGTGAGCGATTCGTCAACGATCCCGAAGCCGACCGGTATTTGTCGAGGGCCATGCGGGAACCCTGGACGCTTTAAGTTTTCAATCTCTGGCGATCCCATGCCAGGAAAAACACAGGATGTCTAGTTTGAAAGATTCTATTCGGAACAAGGAGACAGGAATGCGTTACCACACCAACCGTTTGACCTGCTGCGTGATGGTCCTGATTTTAACGGCTATCACCGTTATTCAGTCCCCGGCAACGGATGAAAAATCCGCGCCCTATGATGCCATTCTCAATTATGAATACGGTCAGAGCCGCTTGGCTCTGTCGGAGGTGGAAGAGGCGGTTCGCGTCGCGCCCCCCGCAGAAGCCCTGATTATCGAGCAACGTCTCATTGATACGCTCACGCACTATCAAGCCACGGACGCCTGTCGCCAGTTTGTCTGCCGGATGCTTCGCCGAAACACCACGACGCCGACGGAGCCTACATGGCGCCGACTACTCTTTTTCCTCCCCTCCCCCACTCCGCCCCGCGTCAAGGCGCTGGCTCATTTCATCGACGATCCCACGCTGTCACATATGGCCTTATTCGCTTTGCAGGAAATGCCTTCGCCCGCCGTGGACAAATTGTTACGGAAGACGCTGGCCGACATGACTCCGGAAACAGAGCCAGCCCTGTTGATCGGGATCATCGGCGCCATAGGACAGCGCGGCGACGGGAAGGCCGTCAAACTCCTGGCGCCCTTTGTCGAATCGGAGAATCCCGACATCGCCCGCGCCGCCCTCCAGGCCTTGGGGCATATCGCCACCCCCAAAGCAGCCAAAACCCTCGAAAGATTTCAGGTTCTGCCCATGGCGCTGAATCAGGTTCGCTTGGAATCCTGGCTGCGATGCGCGGATGCCCGGGCTGACAAAGGGGACCTCAAAACGGCCGCGGCCATGTACATGCACGCATCAAAGGATTATTATCCGATTCAAATCCAGGTGGCGGCCCACCGGGGCTTGGCCCATACGGGCAGGGTGGACACGGCGCAATTGCTGGTCGATCTGCTGGAAGAAGAGGAACGCGACCTTCGCCTGCTGGCCGCAAAACTGCTGAGTGAAATCACCGATGACGCCGCCGCCCTGGACTTCGCCGCCCGCTTGCCCGAGTTGAGCCCCGAAAGTCAGGTTATCGGCATTCGGGGACTGGCCGCGCGCGGAGACCGCAATGCCTCCCTGTACCTGATCAGTGCGGCAAGCAGTCAATACAGTGATGTGCGAGTCGCCGCCGTCATGGGATTGGCCGAAATTGGCGGCGCCCGAGCCGTTCCGATTTTCATCAATGCATGTAGTAAACCGGATGCGCTGGGACAAGCGGCCCGAACCGGACTCTATCGCTTGTCAGGGTACGGTGTGGACAAGGCCCTGGCCAATGCGCTCGTCCATCCGGACGCTCAAATCCGCGCAATCCTCCTGGACGTGCTGACAGCCCGTGGCATCACGGACGCCTTGCCGGAAATTCTGGACGCCTGCGGCGATGGAGATGCCCGCGTTCGAGAAACAGCCTACAAGGCCTTGGGCGCTTTGGCCGGTGATGACTTCTATCCCGCCATGATCGAGTCTATTCTGGAAATCCCCACCCCCACTGAACGGGAAACCATGCAGACCGCTCTGGCATCGGTCGTCGGACGCCTGACCAATCAAGAGCGGGGACTGCGTCTTCTGACTCAGGCGATCCGCCGCGCCGACGATGCGGCCAAAGTCAACCTGATTCCCTTACTGCCCCGCTTCGGAACGCAGGCCGCCCTGAATGCGGCCCTCTCGGGGCTGAGCGGATCGGATGCATTGCGCACGGCCTCCATCCGCGCTTTGGCCGACTGGCCCACGCCCGCGCCGATGCAGACGCTCCGCGAAACTGCCGAAAAAGAAACGCAGTTGACCGGCAAGGTTCTGGCCCTGCGCGGCTATGTGCGCATGATCGGACAAAGCGCCCAAAACACCGACGAACGATTAAAGGGCTATCTTGAAGCCATGTCCCTGGCGCCGAACGATGGCGAGCGCCGCGGCATCATCAGTCTGCTCGCGAATGTGCCGGACAGCAAGGCGCTTGAATCGGTCAAACGGTACTGGGATAACGAAGCCTTGGCCATCGATGCCCAGTCGGCCAGCGTCAGGATCGCCGTGGCCACCGCCGGCGCGGACCCGAAAATGGCCCGTGACACGCTGAATGCGATTATTGCCAAGCCCGCCTCGCCGGCCGTCAAGGTTCAGGCGCAGGAGGCCCTCAACAAACTGGATCAATATCGGAACTGCGTGGTCTCCTGGATGATGGCCGGACCCTTTGCCGAAGATGGCAAAGACGGCGCGGCCTTATTCGATATTCCATTCGCTCCCGAAACCTCCGACGCCAGAGACATCCAGTGGAATCTGGTTTCCGGCGCCGGCGATCAACCCTGGATGATTGATTTTGGTCGATTAATCGGTGGAGAGAACAAAGTCGTTTACCTCCAGACGCGGATCATCTCCGACTCCGTCCAACCGGCTCGTCTGGAACTTGGCAGTGACGACGGCGTCAAGGCCTGGCTCAATGGCAAACTCGTCCACGCGAACAACGCTTCGCGACCGGCGGAACTGGGACAGGACGCGGTGGATGTGACGCTGAAGGCCGGCGAGAACACCCTGCTGTTGAAAATTAATCAAGGCGGTGGAAATTGGGCGGCCTGCGCCCGCCTCCGGGCGACCGATGGCTCGGCGCTCGAAGGCGTGACCATCAAACCCTGAATCGCCATCACTGGGAAGGACATCGGCCCAACCGCCTCCTCAATGACGGTTGGGCCGATATGTTTTTTCAGAAAATCGAACCGAGCGCACGCATCAGACGTGCAGATCGCCTTTGGAAATTTTTTCGCGCAGAAAGGCTTCGACCTGGGGAGGTACAAAGGGGCTGATGTCGCCTCCCAGATGCAGGATTTCCCGGACCGTGCTGGAACTCATGAAACTGGTCTCCAGAGCCGGGGCAAAATAAACCGTTTCAATATCCGGCGCCAGTTGTTGATTCGTCAATGCCATTTGGAGTTCATATTCAAAGTCCGTTACCGCTCGAAGTCCGCGGACAATGGCTGTCATCCCGTTGCGCCGGGCGTACGCCACCGTCAAGCCTTCAAAAGCGGTAATAGAAACATTTCGGATGTCCTCCGTAATCTGACGCAAGAGCAGGACCCGTTCCTCCACTGTCAGCAGCGGCGATTTGGCCGAATTATTGGCCACGGCCACACAAAGGCGCGGAAAGAGACGAGACGCCCGACGAATGATATTGAGGTGTCCGTTCGTTGGTGTATCAAACGAACCGGGGTACAAACCGTACTGGCGCTCTTGGGGGGTCATCGTGGACTCCTTAACGGGAATCAATGCGCAAAAGTTATTTTCGCATGAACAATGCTGAAACACAAGGGGATCGTCGGAATAAAAACATCCAGTTCACTTCCGCCGCCGCTATGAGGCAATTATTTACCGATCGGTCGCCCGGGCGCGCCGATTGCCTTGACGCGCCGGGGCCGGACGCCTACAGTCCTTTTCGTTATGAGAGAACCACGCGATTCAAAGTCCGATGGCTTTAGTGGAGACATCGCTGATACCGATCAGGTACTGGCCTATGTCTTGGGGGACGAGCGCGCCCGCTACGGCGAAGCCGAATATGATTTGCTCCGGCGAGGGTATGAAACCAGTCGGGAAATGCACGCCGGCCAAAAGCGCGCTTCTGGACAACCCTATATCGCCCATTGCATTGAAGCCGCCCGCATGTTGTGTGATTGGCGTGTCGATCCGGCCGCCGTCTGCGCCGCCCTGCTCCATGACGTTCTGGAGGATTCGGAACTCACGATCGAACAACTGAAGGAACGCTTCCCCACTCCGATTCCGGAACTCGTGGACGGCGTCACCAACATATCCAAACTCAAATTGCCATCCGGTCAGGAGCGCCAGATCGAAAGTCTGCGCAAGCTGATACTCGCCATGTCGGACGACGTGCGCGTCACGCTCATCAAACTGGCCGACCGCCTGCATAACATGCGTACCCTGCGCCATCTGGACCCGCAACGCCAACAACGGATCGCCCGGATCACCCTGGACATATACGCCCCTCTCGCCCATCGCCTCGGCATGATGCGCGTCCGGTCGGAATTGGAGGACCTGAGTTTTCGATATCTCTGGCCGGAGGACTATTTCCGAATCGCCAAAATGGTGGAACTCAAACGCGACGAACGGGAACGGCATGTCAAGCGAACGGTGGACTATATCAGCAAACGCCTGAAGTTTGACAATAAACTGGAGCCGGAAATTCATGGGCGCTCCAAGCATTTGTACAGCATCTTTCATAAAATGCGCGCGCAGGGACTGGAATTTGAAGAACTTTTTGATCTGTTGGC
This sequence comes from Candidatus Sumerlaeota bacterium, assembly GCA_017161665.1. Taxonomy (GTDB): domain Bacteria; phylum Sumerlaeota; class Sumerlaeia; order JADFCT01; family JADFCT01; genus JADFCT01. The sequence goes on along the minus strand of JADFCT010000028.1, from coordinate 11,854 downwards.
CGTGCGCATTATCTGCCAAAGCATTGAGGAATGTTACGACATCCTCGGCTCGATCCATCAGATGTTCCCCCCCGTCCCCAAGCGATTCAAAGACTACATCGCCATGCCCAAGGAGAACATGTATCAGTCCCTTCATACGACGGTCATGGGGCTAAGTGGTCAGGTCACCGAAATACAAATCCGCACACGGGAAATGCACCGCATCGCAGAATACGGCGTGGCCGCTCACTGGAAATACAAGTCCGGCCATACCCGCCAGTCCTCACAGGATCCGAAACTCCTCTGGCTGCGGCGGCTGACCGAATGGCTCATGGACGTGCGCGACCCCAAAGAATTCATGTCCGCCCTGCGCCATGAAGTTTTTTCCGATTCCATTCTCGTCTTTACGCCTCGCGGGGATGTGGTGGAATTGCCGGCCGGTTCCACACCTGTCGATTTCGCCTTCTCCATTCATACCGAGGTGGGCTACAAACTCGACGGCGCGAAAGTCAACGGACGCGTGATGCCGCTGAAGAGCCAACTCAAGAACGGCGATGTCGTTGAAATCATTACACGGGCTACGGCGAATCCCTCGGTCGGATGGCTCGAGTTTGTCAAGACCAGTCGGGCGCGAAGCAAAATCCGCCATTATTTGCGCAGCCAGAATCAGGAGGTCAACATTCAGCGTGGCCATGAAGCCCTTCAGCGCGCTCTCAAAAGCCGTGGGATCACCGTTCCCTGGAGTGAAGTCATGGCCCGTCTGACAGAACGTTATCAGGACCAACGCTTCCACTCGGCCAATGAAGTGTTATCGGAAATCGGTTTTGGTTCCCTGAAGCCACTGTCCGTCGTCCAACGTCTCTATCCCCCCGAGAAAAAAAACTTTCCCCGTTCCCTGCCGTCCGAAGAGGAAGGCAAAGCAATCCTGGAAAAGAAGAACCGACTGCGACGCAAACGGTCCGCCCAGGGCGTCGTGATTCAGGGCATCGACGAAAGCGTCATCAATTTCGCCAAATGCTGCCAGCCTTTGCCCGGAGACGAAATTTATGGATTCATTACAGTGGGTCGCGGCGTAACAATTCACAAGAAAAACTGCGGCAACCTGAGAAAATCCCTTCAAGCCAGCCCCGAAAAAGAAGCCCGCCTTCTCTCGGCGCAATGGGACGAGCAGAACCTGCCTGTCCGGACCAAAGAAATCCATATCATCTGTTCCGATCGCCAGGGACTTCTTGCCGATATCTGCAATCTGATGGCCAAACAGGACGTTTTTATTATTTCCAGCACATCGATGAGCCGGAAAGACGGTCGCGCCGCCATGCGCTTCACCGTCGAAGTCCGCGACAGCAATCACCTTAACAACCTGCTGACGGCCCTGCGTTCCCAACCCGATGTCATTAGTTGCCGCGCCGGCCGCTGACCGTAGGTTGATCGCAACGGCCCTTTCCCGGTACGAAAACACCTTGACGGAACGTGCCAACCCGTTTGAGACAGCCCCTTCAATTGTTTACGGGTATTGTTTGTGTGTTGTTGTGTCTGTTCCTTGTCTTGTTTCGGCCCTTTGATCCAGGCCGCTTCACAAAAGGAATGACTTTGAATGTTGAAACGCTACGGGGATACGTCAGTCACAAGCCCAGCGAGGGGCCCAATCCGCATTTTGAGATGAATTTGGGTTACCTCATTCTTGTCGCAGGGTCAGGGGACGGCTGATCGCGTAGCCAAGCCAGGCCAACAGGCTCATGAGGCCTTGCCCCACGGCGTCGCCGTCAATCAGATAGAGACACAAGCCACTGAAAGCGATCGTATCGCACAATACAAACATCCAGAAGCACCGGGCGCGATACACCGAAAAATCGGTTTCAAAAAAAGCGAGCCGCTTTTGACGGAGCCACAAGATACCGGTCAGCAAGAGCCCCCCGACCATCAGAAAACCCAGCAATAAACCGCTACGCGCGCCGGACTCCAGAGAGATCAGGCCCGGCTCCTCCTGAGCGGAGAATACCGTCTGCCCCACAATTAAACCCACCGCCATATAGATGGCCGGTGTGGTCAGGGCCAGGCGCCATAGAGCGAGCAATCGACGCGCTTGTTCTTTCTTGTCCATTTCTCCATCGTCAAACAACGGTCACACTCCCCAAAGGATCATTCAATTTAGCGTTCGTCGCGCAGTTCCCGGGCCTGGATGCGCATTTGGCCTGCCTCGTGTGGACGCCCCTTTTTCTCCAGAAACAGCGCCTTGAGTTCACAGGCGCGCACGGCCTGACGTCGAAGCCGAAGGGTGTCGGACGGGGCGTGTCGCTTAAGGACCTGATTCACCAGCGCCATCGCCTCATCCGTTTGCCCCAGCGCAAATATGAGATCCGCCCGACGGAGGTCGGATCGGGCCGCATACTCCAAAAGCAATGGATTCGCCGAGACGCCATAGGTCGCCGCAACGCTTTGATAGGTCGCCATGGCGGCCTCAATACGCCCCTGGTCACTCAGCGTCTGGGCCTTGTACATCATGGCATGGGCAACATGCGATTGCATCACAAGTGTCGAATCCTCGCCGAATCGCTCAATGAGTTGGTCATAGGCGGCCACTTCCTCGTCCAGTTGCCCGAGCCGGTTCATGGACACGCCGATATTCAGGAATGCCTTGGCGAGATGTTCCTGAACGGAGGGATGATCCACCTTTTCAAAACGGTCCACCAGTTGGCGACAGAGTTTTGCGCTTTCGGTCGGATCGGATTGCCAGTAGCTCAGGTTATACAGGGCGCGCGCCACCAGCGATTGGTTCACCGGATCTCCGGTATCCAGGTATTCATCGACGATCTGGCGATAAATCGCCGCAGCCTCCGGACTGGCGCCCTCGCCCGGCAGACAGGTCGCCTTGGTCAACAGGGCGCTGATCCGAACCGCCTGGGCCTCAGGCCCCCTGTTCGAATCAGGATGGGCGATCAAGTCATCACAGATTTCAATCGCCTGGGCCAAATGTCGAGTTTTCGAGTACACAACCGCCTGCCCCAGTTTCGCCTGCGCGGCAAGAACGACCAATTCGGGATCGTCATATTGCCTGGCCCAATCGATCAATTCCTGATAAATCCTGAGGGCATACGCCTTGTCCCCCATCTTCTCCATCGCAATGGCTTTGTTGTTCATGGCCCGTCCAACCAGAGCGCGCAGAGCGGGTTGATTGGTCTGACGGTATCGACGAATCAGTTCATCATAGGCGGCCGTTTCCTGGTCGAGTTCCTGAAGTTTCAAATACAGCAGCCCCTTGCTGTACAGCGCTCGGGCCTCATAGCCCGCCAGATCCGGACGCGGCGTTCCCGAATAGCGCACGGCCATGCAGTCATAAACAGCGACCGCCTCCGCGTTACGATCCAGCCCATCCAGCGTCACGCCTTTGGTCAGCATGGCAGCGGCCACTTTATCCTGAATATCAAACTCCTCGGCATCCGCAAAGGCATCGATCATCCGATCACAAACCTGAATACATTCCTCCCTTTGACCCCATCGGCTCAGCGCGTCGGCCCATGCGAGATAGGCCGTGGCCACTTCCACCCGGATGACCGGATCGTCCTGCCGTCCAAACCGATCAATGAGTTGGCGATGCGCTTCCACGGCGTCGGCATAACGCGCCAGCGTGATCAGCAAGAACCCTTTATGATAAAGCGTTTTGGCGACAATTCGATCACACTCGATTCCGGTCCCCTCCCGATGGACGATTAAGAGCCGATCACAAGCCTGAATCGCAGCAGCCGTCTGCTGCTGCATGGCTAGAATCAGCCCCTTTTCATACATGGCTCGAATGACAATGGCGCGCAGGTCGAATTCGGACCCTTTCAGAAAACGGTTAATACAGGTATCGTAAATCGCCAAAGCGGGATCATATTGTTCCTGACGGCCCAGAATGGATGCCTTCTGCACCATGGCAAAAGCCAATTCGGCCACATGGTGAGCCGGTGTCGTCCCTTCTCCGTCGCCTGCCCGGGTCAGACGCTCGATCAGTCGATCCAGCATCGTGACGGCATCCGCTTCGCGATCGGCGCGTACATACAGTCCAGCCGCATCCCGCATGGCGGCGATTACAACCGATTCGCAGTCGGCGACGCCCTTCGCTTCAGCCAGAGCGATCAGGCGTTCAACCTCCGCCAAGGCCTCCGGCCATTGCTCATCCCAATACAGCCGCCGCGCCGTTTCATAGAGCGAACGAATGGACTCGACCGGCGATGGCGCCGCCGGCGGCGATTCGACGAGGATCGGTTTGTCGAACGGATCATCCGCCGCTTGGGGGGAAAGGACGGGATCAGGGGACGGCGCCACGGGGGGACTATCGTCAGGAATTCGTTCCGAGACCAGGCGTTCGTCCTCCCGCGACTCCGTTTCGGCAGGCATCATCATCTTGGAGAGAATCTCGTCTTTGCGCGCCAAGGCTTTCGCCACCACGTCTTTAATGCGGGGGCGCGCGGATCGCCGGAAGCGTCGGATCAATTCCCGAACGGCCTTCGCTTCCTCATCACTTCCCATGGCTCGCAGCGCCTTGGACCGCTCCCACATGGCGAGGACCCGGCGATCTTCGGCATCTGTTCCCGCCGGCAGTTCCAGAGCCTGGATCAACCGATCATACACCGCCACGGCCTCTGCATACTGTTCCCGGCGGACATGGATACGAGCCTTGGCGGCCATGGTCTTGGCCAGGATCCCATTGCGCTCCGGTGAAAACGAAGCGCAATGATCTTCAATTAATGCCGTATAGGCGCTGAGCGCGGCGAACTCATCGCCGTCCAGTTCATGGATCAGTCCCTGATTGTAGTACCCCTGAGCGCACATCAGACTCATCCGCTCGTCATCGTCGCCCAGACAAAAAGCGGCCAACCGTCTCCAGCTCTCGATCGCCTCCGCATACCGTTTTAATTCCGTCAGATAGTGCGCCTGGTAACAGATGCCTTCGGCCACAAGCATTCGCAACTCGGGTGAGCCATCGGAACCAAAACGGCGGGACAAGTCCCGGAAGGATTCCATCATGGAGTCATGTTCGCGCAAATAAGCGAGGACAATGGAACGATTGAAAAGAGCGCGGGCCAGTTGCACACGCAGATCAAAAGGACCATCCTCACTGAACTGAGCGATCATGGTGTCATAGACTTCCAGGGCGGCAGCGAACTTGTTCTTCCGAACCAGGGCGACCCCCTGCGCCAGATAGGCGAGCGAAATCAATGCCGTCCGGCCCGGCCCGGTTCCGTCATGCGGCGCGGCCAGAATCTGATCCGCCAGGTCCAGGGCCTTGTCATACTCTTTATGCTCAATGGCCAGTCGCGCCTCCAGGGCATGAGCCCAATCGACTTCACCCTGGGCCTGGGCGTCGCTTAACAAATCACGCAACCCCGTCAACCAGGCCCGGATGTCCTTGTTGACGGTATATCGATTTGCGAGTTCAAAATAATTATCGCCACACTGAGTCATTGTCGCCGCGCCCTATTCAAATCCTGCTCGATGAATCGACCATATCAAACTCCGGTTCACTTTGAGAGTCGGAGACATCGAGGCCCCTACGACAGCATCACCAATTTCAACCGGAACGGCGTTCCGCTCAACCAGAAAAACACGGAACACACTATTTTCTTTCTAAAATGGACCTGAATGGCCCTAAGACTCCAGAACCTTTTCATAGAGGGCGACGTATTGATCCACAATTCGATCAACTCCAAAGAGTCGCATGGCCCGTTCACGCCCGGCCCGGGCCATGGATTGATGGAGAGGGGGATTCTTAAGGATTTCGACGGCCCGTCGCGCCATCGTCTCCACATCCCCCACGGGCGCCAGCACGCCGGTGACACCGTCCTCGACCACCTCGCGCAACCCACCGGAATCCGATCCGATCACAGGCGTCTCGGAACTCATGGCTTCCAAGGCGGCCAACCCAAAGGACTCATGATCCGAGGGCATCAGAAACAAATCCGCGCCCCCCAGGTAGTTTTCTATTCCATTTTGCTTCCCTAGAAAACGAACATAGGGACAGATGCCCAACTCACGCGCCAGACGCAAGGCCTTGTCACTTTCCGGACCGTCACCGATCATGAGCAGCACACTGGGTACCGACTGGCGCACGCGGGCAAAGATTTGAATCACGTCCTGAACCCGCTTGACCGGTCGGAAATTGGAAATGTGGAGCAGAACACGCTCCTGGCCCAAACGATAGCGTTCACAGGGACAAGGCCCCGGCTTCCGCCGAAAACGGTCGGAGTCCACCGAGTTGTGGATGACGTTGATGGGCCGATTCACATCAAAATACTCCAGTGTTTTATCGCGCAACCAGTTCGACACGACGGTCACGGCGTCACTCCGCTGGATCGAAAAGGAAACAAGGGGAGCAAACGCCTGGGAGTTACCCACCAGAGTCACATCCGTTCCATGCATGGTCGTGACGACTTTGACGCGATGATTGGCGGTCATTTCACGGGCCAGATAGGCGGAAATCGCGTGCGGAATCGCATAATGGGCGTGGAGAATATCCAAATCCTCCGATTCCGCCAGGTCAGCAGCCCGCACCGCGAGCGAATCCGTGTACAATGGATGTTGAAACAAGGGATAGTCACTTGTGCTGACCTCATGATAATAGGCGTTTTCCACAAAACCATTGGACAGCCGAAAGGGCATGGCATAACTGATAAAATGTACCTGATGCCCTCGGCTCGCCAGGGCCAGGCCCAATTCGGTGGCCACCACACCGCTCCCGCCATAGGTGGGATAACAGATCATTCCGATATTCATTGAGTCTCACTTTCAGACACCGGAGTCGCTTCCCACAACAGAAAGCGTATCCGCGTATCGCCATATCGTTTGTCGCGAACCGTTTCAAATCCCTGCGGCAGGGCAAAGGTTTCATCATGCCGTGTTTCGACGACCACCATGGCCCGGGCAGCCAGCCGATCCGCGCCGGCCAGTCGGGTCAACGTGTCGGCAACCAAGGACTGTTCGTATGGCGGATCCATGAATACGAGATCGAATCGCCGGGGGTCGGCGACGTCCAGGGTACGAATCACGCCCGGCAGTCTGCCGCCGCGCAGCGCAATTTGCGCCCGGCAGTCCAGCATTTCGGCGCTCCGACGGATCAAGTCCAGCGTACCGCGACTTCGATCCACAAAAACACAATCACCGGCGCCCCGGCTCAGGGCCTCAAACCCCAGGGCGCCGGAGCCGGCATATAAATCCAGAACATGCGCGGCGTCTATCCAATCCCCCAAAGCCGAAAAGATCGCTTCGCGAACCTTGGCTAAGGTCGGCCGGGCGCTCAAGCCCTTGGGCGTTTGGATGCTTCGTCCCCGCCAGTGTCCACCGGTCAATTTAAGCATCCGCCCCCCCATCCCGGGAATAGGTTCGCAGTGTTTCAGCAAAACGGCGGACGGCTTTTCGATCATCGGCCGACCAGGCGATTTCGCCATATCGGGTTTGATAATAAAGATCGGTCATTTTCGGAAATTCCGCCAATCGGTTGTCCCGATTCGCCACTTCGCAAGCGAACTCTTCCGGAGTCTGGGTGGGCGCCTTGACGAAGCCATGCCGCGCCAGGCGTTTCAGCCAGCCGTCATATTGGCGCATGGCCTCCAGCACCCAGGCCGGCGCGTCATAAAGATGCGAATGAAACGCCTCAATCATGGAGCGCCGTCGGGATCGATCCCGCAGAACAAACATTTCCAGTACAACGAGAATCAGCACAGCCACCGCAGACACTCGCAGGATCTGATTCAGCGTAATCAAGCGAAGCGCCAAAACGGTGGAGGCGATCATGGGTTCCCATTTTTCCTTCAGGTCAGCCCAAACCCCTTGCAGCCGACCGAAGAATCCACTTTGTTCCCGAATGCCATAATCAACCACGTAGTAGTACCAGCGAAACCGCATCGCCTCATAGTAGTCCATCAGTCGCTGGAGGAGCCAGAAGCGCTTGATCGCCGTCGGATTGGCATAAGCCGGCGGCGTGGGATCCATGGTTTTCCATCCATAGCCGGGCATCCACATTTCCACCCAGGAATGGGCATTTTCCTGTCGCACAATAAAGTGCCCGGAGATGGGATTCCACTCATTTGTCACGTATCCGTTGACCATTCGGGCCGATAAGCCCAGAGCGCGCAGGATCATCACCATGGCCGAGGCAAACAACTCACAGTGACCGGTTCGTGTATCAAACAGGAACGTATGAATGGGCGTGTCGTCCATTTCGCCACTCAGATCGGTGGAGTAATTATAGTTGGTATGCAGGTACTGCTCCACGGCGCGGGCCAGTTGAAATCCCTGTCGGCCACCGGCGCGAAAAGAATCGACGAGATTTTGAAACCGGGGATCCTCCAAAAAGACTGCGGGTACACGGGCGTATTGCTGCCGAAATTCTTCACGCAATTCATTAAAATCGTCGCCCGTCGGGATCATTTCCCAAGACGGGTCAGGCCCCGTCCGTTCCTGTTCCATCGTCAGAAACGTTTGCGCATCGGGTTCGATTACTGATGTGGTCTCATAGGTCAGCAACTCAGTCATCGCCTGCTGCAAGCGCACGGTGTTCAGATCGCGATCAATGTGGAGCAGCAATTCCGAGGGCAGGCGCGTTTGCGTGCCCCGGACGGGGAGGAACAGATAATTCCACAAATTCGGCTCCAGCATGATCCGCGCTTGCATCCGTGGCCCGGCGAATGGCGGTTCGGCAAAATCCACACGGTCGGTTCGCCTTTGTTCGCCTCCGGGCTGATACGAGCGGCGCCACCGGTTCCGCTTCGCATCAAAGTTATTGAGTGGCAGGGCGCGGAGGCGGATTCCATTTTGTGAAAAATGGGCCTTCGATGTGGCGTCCAGGGGGAGAACGCGCATGACGATGGTGGTATCAAATTGGATGGACGAAAACGATCCCAATTGCACATCATCGCTGAATCCGGTCAGGAAACTGGCATAGCGCGGACCGCGCGATCCCAAGAGAAAGGACTGGCTGGAACGGGGCAGAAAGGGAAAGGCCACAGCCGCGCAGGTGATCAGACTGGCGGCGATCAACAGGCAACGAGCCATGAATCCAGCGGACAAGCGCGCCTCGCCCCGTGTAAATTTCCCCCCGGAAAGCGTGGCGCCCGCCCGGCGCGCCAGATCAATCTCATGCATACAGGCGTGGAGCATCAGCGCCACGGTGAAAGAGACGACAAATCCCCCAATGACAAAAAGCAAGGCGATGTTGGTTGTAAAGAGAGTGGCAAAAACGACAGCGAAAAAACAGATGGCAAACAACCAGGTAGTGTCCCGATGGCCGGCGCGCGTCCAGCACTTGTTGATGATCACATAGACTACGAAATAAACCAAGGGTTGAGTCAGATCATTGAAGTGAGCCGCCGCCAGACCGCACGCGGAAAAAACAATCAGGTTCAGCACGCCCCAGAAGAGCGGCCGAGGAGAAAAAGGGGCCCTTTCACGCCAAAAACCAGCGACAATCAGGATATAGGCCAGAATGATCACAGGCAGAACCATTTCTCCCGAAATGGCCAACGACGTCAGACTCAGCAGCGCTGTGGCCGCGACCGCCCGACGATATGTCGGTTCAAAAGATAAAATGGTCCCAATTCTCCCCAAAACAAGTCGCTTCAAATCCCTCGCCCGCGCCCCTTCTCATCCGAACCGGATTTTCTTTCCTTGCCCGGCGCCGGTCAATGGTCAATAATCCAACCTTCAACCTAAACCGGCGCTTGCTCGTCGCAAACCGGCGCAAAACATTGAATGATGATGTTTTTCTCCTAAGCCTCGACTTGCCTTGAAGGGTTCCCTGCGTGTGAGTCTCCATTCTGGAGAACCCATGCGTTCGGTCTTTTTGATAAACCCCCAAACGGCCGCATCTAGGTTGCACAAAGCGTGGGATCCTTTTCCCGCGCGAAGTCGAGGACAGGTGAAAAACGCGATTATGATAATAGGGGTCACGGGTTTTTTCGCTGCCGGCAAGGATTCGGTGGCCGACTACCTCACCAGCCGTAAGGGATTTATCCACCTCTCGCTGTCGGATATGATTCGTGAGCGTCTGCGCCGCGACGGCACGGAAATCACAATCCCCAATCTGACGGCCATGGGCAATCAAATCCGACGAGACCAGGGCCCCGGCGCTTTGGGAAAACTGGCGGTTCGCGCCATGATGGCCGGACGGGATTATGTCGTCACCTCCATCCGCCATCCGGCCGAAGTCGAGGCCCTGCGCCAGGTCGATGATTTCCGGATGGTCTTTGTCGATGCCCCCATTCGGGTTCGCTATGAGCGCTCCCTGTCCCGCGGACGGGCCGGCGACGCCCAAACCTTTGAGGAATTTCAAACCGCTGAGCAGGCGCAGATGAACAGCAATGACAGCGCGGCGCAACGGCTGGCGGACTGCCGGGACCTGGCCGACCACGTCATCATCAACGATCAGGAACTCACTAAGTTATATGAAGCCGTCGAAGCCCTGTGGGACGCGGCGCGCCAGACACTAAAGGCAAATGGAACCATGAAACCAAGTTTATTGCAGGCCATTCAGGAACGTGTCCTTCTCAGCGACGGCGCGATGGGAACCCAGATACAGAATGCGGGACTTCAGCCGGGGGAATGCGGCGAACTCTGGGCGCTGGATCACCCCGATGCCCTGCTGGCCATCCAGAAACGGTATGCGGACGCCGGCGCCGACTGCATTACGACCAACACCTTCGGGGCCTCATCCATTGTTCTCAAGGGACACGGACTTGCAGACCGCGTGGCGGAAATCAACGCGGCCGCCGTTCGCGTCGCCCGCCAGGCCATTGGAGACAACCGCTATGTGCTCGGGGATCTGGGCCCCTTGGGCGAAATCTTTGAACCCTTTGGTTCGCTGACCCATGAGGCGGCCGTCGCCTCCTTTACCGAGCAAGCCGCCGCGCTCATCGAAGCCGGCGTGGACGCGATCATCATTGAAACGATGACCGCCATGGAAGAAATCAAAGCGGCCATCGAAGCCGTGCGCACGGTGTCCGAGCAAATACCGATCATCGCCTCCATGGCTTACGACAAAACGGCTCAGGGCGGCTATGCCACCATGATGGGCGTTCGGCCCGAAATCCAGGCTGCGGAGCTGACGGACTCCGGCGCGGACATGATCGCCAGCAACTGTGGCACGGGCATCAGCGCCGCCGAGCACGTGGCGATTATCACCGCCTTCGCATCCGCCTGTGACAAGCCGATCATGAGTCAGCCCAACGCCGGCAGTCCGGAAGTAACCAGCTCGGGCATAATTTATCATGAAGCCCCCGAAAAGATGGCCGAACAGATCCCGGCCCTGGTTCGGGCCGGCGCCCGAATCGTCGGTGGCTGTTGTGGCACAACTCCGGAACACATCGCCTGTTTCCGTCGCGTGCTGGACAAACTGAACGACTGATCGTCGGGCGGAGCCCCTTATGAAGTCACCGCCTCCCAGACCTCGGGCGCGCCAATTCATAACCAGCCAGGGCGCCCTCTTCGCCGTCAGCGCCCTGGCCATCGGCTTCGCTGCCGTCAATACGGGCAACAACCTCAGTTACCTGTTCTTTGCGGTCATGTTGTCGTTCCTGTTCCTGGGCGCCCTGATCGCCACGCCAGGCATGAAGAAAATATCCGTCGAACGCGCCATCCCCCGCCACATCCATGCCGGCGAACCCTTTGCCGTCACCCTGGCCTTATGGCGTCCGCGCGCCTGGTTGCCGGTCTATTCCATCCGGGCGGTCGATCTGTTCGAAAACGACGCCGTGGCCGGAGCCTGCTACTTCTTGCGTGTCAGCCCCCGAGAAAAAACGGAAAGTTCCTATGTCCTGCAAATCAACCGACGTGGCATCTATCGGCTGAGCGCCGCGCGGCTGGTCACCACCTATCCCTTCGGCTTCTTCCGCCGCACGGTCAC
>JADFCT010000291.1 GCA_017161665.1 Candidatus Sumerlaeota bacterium | reverse complement strand
ATGAGCGCAGCCGCGGCAGAAGATGATCGGCCACGAGGGTGATTGTGCGCTCTTCGCCGATGGGGCGGCCGGTCTCGTCCACCAGGGCCAGGCGGTCGGCGTCCGGATCGACGGCAAATCCCACACGGGCGCCGTGGCTCTTGACGACGGTGGACAAGGCGCCCAGGTGTTCGGGCAGCGGCTCGAAGACGCGCGGGCAGTCGCCGGTCGGTTCGCCGAAAATGGTTACCGTGTCGCACTTCAAACGGTCCAGGAGTTCAGGCAGGGCTTGATAGCCCGCGCCGTTACAGGCGTCCAGGGCCACTTTGATTTTGGCTTTGCGGATGGCCTGGACATCGACAAATTCCAGGACCTTGTCGAGATGGTTTTCGAGGGGGCGGGCGTGGGCGCAGGCCTCACCGAGATGATGGACGGTGGCCAGTTTGAAGTTCCCCGCCTCCACCCGCTGCATGAGCTTGGCGTTGTCGCTGGCGTTGAGAAAAGTGCCGTCGGGACGGAAGAATTTGAGGGCGTTCCATTCCACGGGGTTGTGGCTGGCCGTGACGGCGATGCCCCCGCCGGCGCCCAGATCGCGCGTCATGAAGCCGACCGTGGGCGTCGGGACGATGCCCAGATCGACCACGTCCATGCCCATGGATTCCAGGGCGCCGATGACCAGCGTGCGCAGCATGGGGCCGGAGGGGCGCGCGTCGCCCCCGATCACGACAAGTTTTTTACGACAGCCTTCGGCAAAGGCCAGCGTAAAACGAACGAATTGTTCGGGTTGGATGGAATCGCCGACGATGCCGCGAATGCCGGCGACGCTGATCATCAGTTGGGACATGAATGGCTGGTTCCTTTAAGGTTCATCCGTCAGGGTCTCGGATCATGTGAGCAGTGTGGCGCAATTGGGACACTTGGTCGTGTTGAAGGCGACCAGACCGCAATGGGGGCAGATCTTCCGCTCCCGGACTTTGACTTCCTGTGTTTGTGACAGTTTGCGCAGCAATTTATATTGTTTGCTGAAATCGTCCAGGAATGTGTCGGTCAATTCCCGTGGCAACTTCCGGTTGATGAATTCTTTGGGGTCGCTCGGCGTTTTGGCTTCGGCGGCTGGCTGGGGGCTGGGCGCTTCGTCTTTCGGCGAGGCTTTGGCCCCCACGGGTTTCAGCGTATTGGCGATAATCGCTGAATTCAGAACCGCATTAAAGGTATCCAGGGCCGTGGGTTTTTCGGTGGCTTCTTCGGAGGAGGACGGTTTGTCGCGCCCCTCGCCCGGCGGCGTCGGCGGAGCGCTCTGCGCTTTCAGGAACTGTTCCTTGTCATTCAGCGCCAAGGCGGTTTCCTTCATCTCGATGAACTGGCGGTAGTGCTGATCGAGCAGATAGATGGCCAGTTCGGCGATGTAGCCGGCGAAGTCTTCTTCATGTTTGAACAGTTCGGCGTTGGCCTTGAGGACGTCAATAATCTCTTGCTTGTCCAGGTCGTCGCGCGACTTTCGGATTGGCATAACGAAACCCTTATTCCCCTTGGTTAGGTCGGTTCCCCGGCGCATCGGTTCAAAAGACAGGAATCACGCGCTCTCTATGAAACCTCGTCTCCCCTTAACGGCACACCGGCCCATAATCTTAAGCCCAAAATGCCTGCCATGCGTTTTCATGCGCCAAACGCCGGTTTGGTCGTATTGTCTTACAAAGGAATTAATGCTGTTTCGACTCAATTCCAAATCACTGTTGCCGCTATGCTGAGTAAATGACCGCAGAGTGTCAAGGATTTTGAGTCGCTTCATTGGGTTCGGCCGCGTCGCCCGCGCCGAGCGGCTCGACGGCCTGGCGCAATTCCCGGAGACGGTCGGCCACCGGCGCGGACAGAGGGGGCGTCGCAATCGCCTCACGTTGCTCCAGGTAGCCCAGCGCGGCGGCTTTGTCGCCGAAGAATTCGTTGGCCACCTGAGCCATGTATTCGTATATCGTCGGCTCCTGGGGGGCCCGTTGGAGCCAGGGAGCGACGGCTTCGGTCGCCGAGGCCCGCCCGGTTCGGACGGCCAGCATATCCCGGGCGATTTCCCAGAACAGGTGTTCCGGGTCATCCGCGCCGCCGGCCACCAGACGATCAATCACGGTCGCGGCTTCGGCATACTGTTTTTGGGCGCACAGGAGATGCGCCTCGACTTTATCCCAGCGCCTGGAATCGGGATAGCGCTCGCGGCTGGTTTGCAGTTCCTGGGCGGCCGTTTCATAATCGCCCCGGAAAATCAGGGCCTGAATATAGAAGCCACGCATCCGTTTCGCGTGGGATGCATAGCGCGAGTCATGGTCGGCGTTGAATTCGGCCACTTCCAGCAACGACCGGGCCGCGCCCAGCGCCCGGTCCATTTCCCCCTCGCTGACGGCCCCAAAGAGGTATTCCAGGAATTTATCCTCATAATAGCGCCAGTGGTATCGGGCGACCATGGAACGCAACTCGATGATGCGCTCGGGATGGCGCCCGAGCTTGGTGTACAGTTCGGACAGCTGATACAGCACAGGCGCGTAGGCGGGCGAGTAGCCCACGGCCACTTCCAGGTTTTCGATGGCGGCGTTGAGATGCTCGGTATTTCGACTGAGGGGGTAGAGTTTGTTATAGGCGTCCCCGATCAGGGCATAGGCGCGGTGATTGCGATATTCACGGAGCGACTGGCGCGCCAGATCGGCGGCGAGGGCGTATCGCTGGGGGCGTTCGGTCTGGAGGCTCTGGATTCGCGGGGCGGCGTCGGCGGCCTGGCTTTTTTCCAGTTCGTCGATGGTGGCGGGAATCAGGTCGGCGATGGCTTTCTGTGTCAAGCCCCGCAGAAAAAGGTATTCACTGTGGCGCGGCTCCAGTTGGATGGCCGGCAGATGGCCATATTGATCCGATTCGTTGAGGACCCTGTATTTATCCGACGCGCGCAGGGGGCGCCCGTCGGGGTTGGACGCGTTATCGGCGACCAGCCGGTAGTTGCTTTGCGCGCTGGCGTTGTAAAAATCCGCCATCAGTTCGCGCGTATGGAATCGCCAGGCGGCGGCGCCTCCCACGATCCCCAGCAGCAAAAGCAGTCCCGATAGCGCCAGACTTCCGATCCGGCGCCGGAAAAAGGGGCGGGGCGGCGGCAGGGCGTCGTCGTCATCGGGCGCCGGTGTCGAGTGCCAGACGGCGAAGAGAAAGGCGGCCGTTACGACCAGTGGCGCGATGTGGAAAGGGAAATCCAACAGCCCCTGCATGGCGAAGGCCAGCAGGGCGAAGGCGACGCCATAGCGATGGGCCTCGTCCAGAGGGGCGACGGTCAGCGCGCGGGCCTGGCGCCGGCGGCCGCGACGGACAGCGGCAAAGAGCCAATAGCCCCCCAGGGCCAGGCCGATCAGACCCGTTTCGACAAGCCATTGAAGATAATCATTATGGGCCCGCTGGGTGCGTTTGTCGGTGGGCGTGATCCACATGAACGGATTGTTGAGATAATAATCGCGCTGGGCCTCGGGATAAACATACTGAAACGAGCCGAGGCCGTGTCCGACCAGGGGACTCTGGGCGATCAGCGGCAGCGAACACCGCAGCGTGCGCAAACGGGTTTCCGTGCGCAGGGTCGCCGGCGTGAGGTCGGCGAGCCGACGGGCCAGGGGATATTCCATGACGCGCAGAACGTTCAGGGGATTATTGACGAATTGACTGCCAATCAGGAGCGCGGCCACGGCGGCGGCGAGGGCGGCGCGCTTGAGGCCGGGCCCCCAGCCGGTCAAGCGACGCAAACCGATCAGCAACGGCGCCACGAGCACAAGGGCGATGGCCCAGGCGCTTCGGCTCTGGGCCAGAAGCAGAACCAGCCCGAAAAAGCCCAAACCCACCGCCAGCCAAAGTTTCGTCCGCCCCCGCCGGGAGGCATACAGAAAAGACAAGGCGATCCCGGCGGCCATGAGAAGATAAATGGACAAGCCGGTATTGTGTCCGATGAGGGAACCCATGCGGTTGCGATGGCCCTCGGAAGCGGGCAGAAACCCCAGGGTCCAGCCCACGTGTTGCAGCAGGGCCACAACGGTCAGCGCCCCGGCGATGGCGAGAATCAAAATGGCCCCCCGTCGGAGCAGATCGTCGCGGCGCGCCATATCCGCCACCACCAGTCCATAAATCCCGACGGAGGCGACGCGGGTCAGGGTCTTGAAACTGTACCAGGGGGTGGGCGACTGGAACAGGGCCGAGACCGCCAGCGCCACCAGCACGGCCAGAACCACTCCGATCCAGCGCCATTCCGACGGGCGGAAGGGGCGCCAGACAAATCGAACCGCCAGCCAGACCGCCGTCAGCAGCCAAACGCTCATGGCGATCAGGCCTTCCTTTAATATAAGGACCTCATGCACATTGCAGAGCATGGGGAGCGTGGCGGTATAGACCGGACCCAGCAGGGAGTCGGGCAGCAGGGCTTCCAATCGGTTAAAGAGATCTTCAGAATTGATTTGCAGGGGCCGGGCCAGCGCCGCGACGATCAAAACCGCCAGGGCCTGAATGCGACAGAACCGTTCAATCATAAACTGGACCGATGGTTTCATGGAATCATCCTGCCGGGTTGAAGGTTTGTCTTCAA
>JADFCT010000290.1 GCA_017161665.1 Candidatus Sumerlaeota bacterium | reverse complement strand
CCCATTACACCACGAATGGTTTGGCCTGACCTACATCAACGTCGTCTGGCAGGACAAAATGGTGAAGGGAATGTTCCAAGCCCTCATGGGCAGTTTCCTCATCGTTCTGCTGATGATGACCTTCCTCTTCCGCTCAGCTCTGTGGGGCCTGCTGTGTATGGCGCCCCTTTCGGTCACAATCTGTGTGATTTATGGAATCATCGGTCTCATCGGCAAGGACTACGATATGCCGGTGGCCGTCCTGTCGTCGCTGAGCCTGGGGTTAGCAGTGGACTACGCGATTCACTTCCTGGCTCGAAGCCGCGCGCTCCATGACAAAAAAGGGTCGTGGAAGGCGGCGGTGGGGCCTGTCTTCGGAGAGCCAGCTCGGGCCATCACGCGGAACGTCCTTGTCATCGGCGTGGGCTTCACGCCACTCCTGCTGGCGCCGCTGGTACCCTATCAAACGGTCGGTATTTTCATCGCGGCCATCTTGCTGACCGCCGGATTGGCCACCTTGGCGATCCTGCCCGCGGCAATCACGCTTCTGGAAAAATACCTCTTCCCTGAAACGAATCGGGTTCGATTCTCGTGCAAGTGCGGCACATGCGCGGTGGTCGCCATCACCGCAACAACCCTGATCGCTGTCAACGTGCAGCAGTTCCTGGAAGTCGGTTACACCCTGTTGACTCTGCTCAGCCTGGCAGTAATTGCCATTTCCATGAGCGCCTGCTTTTTCCTGTCCCGCCGGCGCAATTGTCAAACAAATCTTCAAGGAGAAGAATAATGAAAACCAAGACACAGAACAGGCAACATCTGTCCGCCATTTGGATTAATGGGTTACTCGCCTTGCTCCTCGCCGTTGTCGCCGGAGACGGAACGGCTTCCGGCGCAGAGGAGACAAAAGCGCTGTCAACCGAAGAAATCGTGGCCCGGACCAATCGGGTGGCCTACTACCAAGGAAACGATGGTCGGGCCGATGTGGCCATGACAATTGACGACGATCAGGGTCGCCAGCGCCGCCGCCAATTCACCGTCCTGCGGCGTGACGACCAGCCCGACGGCCCAGAAGGAGACCAGGTCACGAAAGAGCAAAAGTTTTTTATTTTCTTCAATCGCCCAACCGATGTGAAGAATACGGCATTCCTGGTCTGGAAACACATGGAGAAAGACGACGACCGGTGGCTCTACCTGCCGGCGCTGGATCTGGTCAAGCGGATCGCCGCGGGCGACAAGCGCACCAGTTTCGTTGGCTCGCACTTCTTTTATGAAGACATCTCGGGACGCAACATCAACGCCGACACGCATGAACTGGTCGAGACAACGGACAATTATTACGTCCTCAACAATACGCCCAAAGATCCCAAGTCTGTGGAGTTCGCCTCTTACAAAATGTGGATTCACAAGGAAACATTTATCCCTGTGAAGACGGAATACTATGACGAGAAAGGCGACGCCTACCGGGTGTATGAAGCGTTGAGTGTTGAAAAGATTGACGGGTTCTTCACTGTGACAAAGGCGCGGATGAGCGACCTGAAAACGAAGGGGAAAACGGAGATTTCCTATCAGAAGGTCAAATACAATATCGACCTGCCTGAAGATATCTTCACCGAACGCTACCTGCGCAATCCACCCCAGCAGTATCTGGATTAACGGTGATCGAAGAAGGCAAGCGAAAATAATGTGGCGCCCCTTCCGGGGCTTTTCCAGCAGATTGGATATCGATATGGGTCTTCCCACCATTGGAAGGTCCCTTGGGTCACGTGTCGATAACATGCTCTCAAAATCTTCGGACAAGGTTCAAAGCCATGATTTCTCGAAATGCCATTCTGATTTATCTTTGCGCGGTCGTCCTCTTGCTGGCGCAGCCAGCCCCCTCGGAAGAGCCAGCCCTGCCCATGGGACTGGAAGATACGAGTCAGCCGTCGGAAACGGGCGCGGAACCGGATTTGCCAGTAGGATTGGATGACACGGATCCGCAGATGGCGCCAAGCGAGGAACCGGCATTGCCAACGGGACTGTTTCTGCCCGAGGAAACGAAATCGGATGCCTCCGAGCCCGCGCTGCCAGGCGGCCTCGGAGGCGCTACGCAGGAACGCGCGGAGGAATCCATGCGGCAGAGTTGGATGAAACGGATTCGCGATGATCTGCCGTTTGACGTCACGGGATTCTGGGAAACCCGCGCGGGCCTGCGTACCCAAAGGAGTCCGGGACATCGCAGCGCCTCAATGGGCGAAACGCGTATACAAATCCAATTGGAAAAAGCCTGGGAGCGGTTCGCTCTCAACTCCACAACGGATTTCATCATGGACGCGGTGGCGCGCCGCCATCGGATTCACCTGGATGAGGGAAAAGGCTTTCTGGATATTCGCGAGTTGAACGCCTTTTACCGACCATCTGACTTCATGGACGTCAAGGTGGGACGTCAGATCCTGACGTGGGGAACCGGAGACCTCCTGTTTATCAATGACCTTTTCCCAAAAGACTGGAAGTCATTTTTTATCGGCCGGGATGATGAGTATCTGAAGGCCCCATCGGACGCCCTGAAGACATCCTTTTTCACGCGGTGGATCAACGCTGACTTCGTTTATACCCCGGCCTTCAATCCCGACCGATATATTGACGGCGAGCGGATCTCGTTCTATAACGCCCCCATGGGCAAAATCACCGGCAGGGACGACATCTGGCAAACAGACCGGCCCAACCGGTGGTTTACCGATGATGAGTTCGCCACACGTCTGTATCGGAATGTGGCCGGAACGGAAATGGCCGCATACGGCTACTACGGCTATTGGAAGAGCCCCGGCGGCATGGACCCGCAAACAGGGCGGGGCCTGTTCCCCCGGCTGGCCGTTTATGGACTCAGCGCCCGCCGACCCGTGGCCGGCGGCATCGGTAACAGCGAGATCGGCTACTACGATTCACTGGATGATCACCACGGGTCGGATCCCTTCGTCCGAAACAGCGAGTTCCGAGCCCTCGTGGGATACGAACGGGAACTGGCGACCGACCTCACCGGTGGTCTGCAATACTACTGGGAACACATGGTCGGCCACGACGACTATCAGCGTTCCATGCCTCCGACCTTTCCGCAGGCCGACCAGGACCGCCAAGTCGCGACAGTCCGGCTAACCAAAATGCTCATGAATCAAAATCTCACTCTGTCGCTTTTCACGTATTATTCCCCCACCGATAGAGACGTCTATTTGCGGCCCAAAGCCAGTTACAAAATAACAGACGCCTGGTCTGTTGACACTGGCGCCAACATTTTCTTTGGCGACAAGGACCACACCTTCTTTAATCAGTTCCAGAAAAACAGCAATGTCTACCTGGGGCTGCGATGGAATTTTTAAGAAGGGAACGCTTTCGCCTGACCGAGTCAATGCGCGAAAACATGCCGTAAAGACCATTGGAGCGCAAAGCCCAAGCAGATTCAGTGGTAGACCATGACGCGGGGGCGACGACGATGGCCGGCTCCGCGTTATTTTACTTCGTGCCGCCTTTTTTTCATCCCCCCTGTCCCTGTTACTCCAGCAGCCCTCGGCGTCCTTGTGATCACACGTTTTTCCCTGCCCTTCTTCGCGCCACATGGGCGAGCCCCCCATTAAGTCTTTCACTGTTTGTCGAAATAGCCCTTCCTGTAAAACGTCACCTCCATTTGCGGATGGCCGTCGGCACGATCGTTTTCATCAATTTTTCGGGACCATTGATTTGGGGGCATGGGGTACTCACCGAGAAACGTTTTTTCAAAAATTCTTTTTTTCCTCTTGACGCTCTACGGCATTTGCAGTAGGTACTGCTTATACAGTACGGCAAACACATGAGGAGGATTTCATGAAAAAAACAGAACCTTCCAATCTGGAAATGCAGATCTTGTCCCTTTTATGGGATCGGGGCCCCTCGACGGTACGACAGGTCCTCCAGTCCATGCCGGATGGCCGGGAGCGGGCTTATACGAGCATTTTGTCCGTCATGCAGGTGATGGAAAAAAAGGGCCTGCTGACCCATGACCGACTGGGGAATGCCCATGTCTATCGTCCCCTGGTGGACCGCCGCCAGACCCTGGGCCCCATGCTCCGGGGAATGGTGTCGAATATCTTCGGGGGGCGCGTGTCGTCAGTCATGCAGCACCTGTTGGAAGAAAATGAGATCGACGAGACGGAACTGGCAGAAATCCGCGCGATCCTGGATCGGCAGGGCAGCGCGACCGGAAAGGAAACACAATCATGAGCAGCGTGCTTGAATGGTTTGGACAGGATATGTGGTCAACCCTGGTCACGGCGCTGGCCCATTCACTGTGGCAGGGACTGATCATCGCCGTGATTCTGGCGGCGGCGCTTCGGGCGCTGTCGGCGGGGCGGACGACATGGCGCTATGGGCTGTCCTTGGCGGCTTTGGGGCTCCTGGTGAGCGCCACAGCGTTGACATGGGCGGGGCTGGAGTACCGGGCGCGCCAATCTCCCGCGCCTACGCAGACGCAAATGGGAATCCAATCCGATGCCGCGCCGGTCTTTGAAAAGACGGCTGTGCAAACGATCCCACCTGAATCGATTCATTCAGAGCGGGCTTCTTCGCCGAAAACCGTCCCCAAG
>JADFCT010000289.1 GCA_017161665.1 Candidatus Sumerlaeota bacterium | reverse complement strand
CCCCTAAATCGATCCAGCTGCTTTCTTCTCCGGTCAACGAATAGGAGCCGATAAACTGATCCCCGATCCGTTCCACTTTGAGCCAGGTCGGCGTGGAAAAGGCCGGTCCTGCAGTTTCGGCGGTCCCACCTCCCACGGTCAGACGATAACTGCGCGTCACATTTGCCGCGCCCTTGTTCGGCTTCTTGACGACGGCCACATTGGGCGAGTCCGCGTCGAGGCTCTGCCGTATCATGACGGCGGCCTTGCCGTGAAGGGCGGTATAGTCCAGCGTCACGACGCGCGCCATGATGGAGCCGTCGCCTGAGAGTTTCCGATAGGCGAAGCGCATTCCGTCTTCAATGCCCCAAATATCGGCGCCAGAGCCGGTGACGGCAAAAATATCGCCGGACTGACGGAACGCTCCTTCGGCCAGAACGAATCCGATATCCGACGAATACCATCCATCCGGGACTGGAATTTCGGGGGCAAAGCCATAGTTCGCGCTTCCCGGTGTGCCGCCTTCCTCTGGCGGGTTGTGCGCCGCCCAGTTGCCCCCATCGTTATTGTCCGCATAGGGATTCACGACACCAATCGAAGCGCCGAAATCGGGGCCTTCCACTGGCCAGGGGGCCACGGCGGAATAGGTCACGGCATCCACAACGGTCGCCGAGCCATTGACGAGTTGAAGGGTTTCACCAGTTACGCTCAGTTCACCCTCGAAATCGCCAAGGACTTGATCGGCGGCGTAGTACTGGAGAAAGGTCGTTTGCGACTTGGTCACAACCAGATAGTCTCCAGGCCCCATGGACGTGCCAGCGGGAAAGGTAAAATCAATTCCCTCCGCCAAGGCCCATCCGGAGATGTTGAGACTGTCGGAGCCGGTGTTGTACAATTCAACATACTGCTCCAGGGGATCCCCCGATTCCGGATTATACATGATCTCATTGATCACGATATCCGAATCGGCCGCAAACACTGTAGCAAGGGTAAGCATCAATCCCACCGACGCTGCGGACATCCATCGTCCCACCCCACGACACAAAATCCCTTTGGGAGCAGAAAACCTGCGACTGAACATAATGTACCTCCTCAATTCCCGGAAGATATGCCTGCTCGACACGGAAAGAAATCCTTGACGTCGAACCAGACGGCGCTATAATAGCATCACATGTTGCATTGTCAAGGTTTTTTTTGAGACCGGGCGTACCCGAAAGGGATGGCGCATGTGACGCCCCTACAGGGCATGATTTGTTTTTTTGCCTTGGTCCCAGGGCCTTGAACGACAGGATGCTCCAAGGGGAATTATTTATCCGCAAACCGTATGCGCTGGATGCGGGGCCGTGCCTGCCTATAATGGAACGACGCCGTTGACGCGGACATCTTGAAATGCGTTTTTCAGAGAAGGAGTTTTAAGAATGCTGTCTATCAATCGATTTTTTTGCAAAATCGCCAAGGCCCGGTGGGGCGTGATGCCGGGCGCATGGCTCTGTCTGTGCGCAGGACTTTGGGGAACCCATGGTGTCGCTGCGCAAAGCCCGGACAGGGGGGGGGCGCCGCGCACGGATATTCATATCAGCGGAATCTATCCCCATTTGACCACGTATGGCATTTACAGTCAGAACGGAGCGCATGACAAGGCCGGGCACGACGAGTGCGGCATTGGCGCAGTCGTTCCCTGGGCCGGGAAACTCTGGATGGTCAACTACGCGCCGCACATGCCTCGGGGAAGCGAGCACAAACTCTATTCCGTCGATCCGGATCTGAGTCAGCCTCTGACAATCCATCCCGAGAGCGTGGGGGGCACGCCCGCCGGTCGCATGATTCATAAAGAATCGAAACAATTGCTGATGGCCCATTACCTGATCGACACCGAGGGCCGTGTCCGTGTGATCTCGCCTCAGGATATGCCGATTCGCGTCACCGCCATCACGCGCCATCTGACCGATCCGGTCAACAGGGTTTATTATATCGATATGGAAGGCTCTATTTGGGAGGCCAATGTCCATACCCTCGCCGTCAAGCAATTGTTCAAGAAGCCGGTTCCCGGCTGGCACAGCAAGGGGGGCACTGTTTCTCAGGGACGGCTGGTCATATCCAATAACGGTGAAAAAAGCGTTGGTGATTATTCGGCGGTGCTCGTGGGCGGAGAGGCGAAAAGCGAGGAGGAACGTGGCGTCCTGGCCGAATATGATGGCGAAAACTGGCGCATTGTGGAACGGCGTCAATATACGGACGTCACCGGGCCGGCGGGTATTGCCGGCGGCAGTGATGGCAACGATCCGATCTGGGCGATCGGCTGGGATCGGCGCAGCCTGCGGCTCAAACTGCTGGATCAGGGCCAATGGCATACCTTCCTTCTGCCCAAGGCCTCTTATTGCAATGACGCCAGTCATGGTTGGTACACCGAGTGGCCGCGCATTCGCGCCATCACGGGCGGGCGGTGGATGATGGACATGCACGGCATGTTCTTTGACTTCCCCAAGACTTTTTCGGCTCAAAACACGGCCGGCATCCGGCCCATTGGCAGCCACCTGCGTTATATCCCCGATTTTTGTGAATGGAACGGGAAACTGGTTCTTGCCTCGGATGAGACCAGCATCCAGGGCAATCCCCTCGCCGGACAACCGCAGAGCAATCTTTGGATCGGCGACTATGACGATTTGAAGAACTGGGGACCGGCCAGCGGATATGGCGGCCCGTGGATTCAGGATGCCGTCAAAGCCCATACGCCGTCGGATCCGTTCCTGATAGCCGGTTTTGATCGGCGCATCGCGCACTTGGCGGTCGGTCCGATCACGCCGGTCCGGCAACCGGCGTTTCGGGCCACCGATCAGTTGGAAATCCATTCGCTGCCGTCCGCGCTGGCCGGGCTTCCGCGGGTCACCATCCCGCGAGGCGATTGGCGTGAGCCTGCGCCGGGATACTCGTTCCAGGTCAATCGTCCGGTGACTATCTATCTGGCCGTGGATCGGCGCGGCGCGCCCCAACTGGACGAAACCTGGAAGAAAACGGATCTCGAATTGACCTGGGGCGCCGAATTCCAGGACAGCATTTATAGCCGTTCCTTCCCAGCAGGTGTCATTGCCATTCCCGGAAACGCGACAGAGCACATCCCCGGTTCTTTCGGTATGCCGCACCTGGCCTTTGTCGAATCGACCGAAAAGGAGGCGCTTCGGGTGACGCCTCAAGGCAATGCCCATGTCACCCTGCCGGCGCCAACACGCGAGCGGGGAACGACGTCGTCCGAACCGGTAAAGTTTACCTTGCAGATTGATCGAACGGGCGCCGGAAAGTGGACGGAACTGGCGACGGTGGATGTGCCCATGAACGGATACCGGGTGTATCAGCTGTCGGCAAATCTCAAAGCGTACTGGCTGCGGATTCAAACGGATCGCGATTGTGTGGCGACCGCTTTCCTTCATCAGACGACAGGCCGCTTTATCGACGGCGCCGCGCCGGAAAACCAATCCCTGTTTGCAGGGTTGGCGGATGTCGGCGATCCCACGGCGCGCGAGGCGAGAGTGTATGCCGCCAAGCGGAACCGGAACCTGCGTGTCATCACCGGTGATGATCGGTATTTTGAATTTACAAAAGAAGGTTTTTCATTCGAAGCGGATAAACCGGACGCGAAACTGAAGGCCCTCCTGGAGGTCGAGCCGGCGTTTACCGTCGATGACGCTTCCGTCATCCTGAAGTACAAAGGGCAGGCCTGGCGTCTGCCCAAGGGCGCGGCGGCCTTTGACAAGCCCTTCGCCTCCGGCTGGCCACGCGCCGACCGGGAAGCGCAGTCGGAACGTCATTTGCTCAACATCCACGGCACATTCTACGAAGCGCCGTTGGTGACGAACAGCGCGCCCCCTGCCTTCAACCGGATACGCCCCGTCGCCAGCCATTCCAAGCACATCACCGATTTCTGTACCTGGAATGGACTGTTGGTTCTGGCGGGTGTTCGCGCCGACGCGGTCAACGACGGTCATGTTTTTGCCGATCCCGACCAGAAGGTCGCCCTCTGGTTCGGCGGCATCGATGACCTGTGGAAACTGGGCAAACCCGTCGGCGCCGGTGGGCCCTGGCGAGACAGCGCGCTCAAGGCGGGCGCGCCTTCCGATCCCTATCTGATGACCGGCTATGATCAAAAGACAATGAAGTTATCCCATCGATCCTTCAGTCCGGTGATGTTTACCTTACAGGTGGATATCGATGGAACGGGTCTGTGGGTGGATTATCGGTCCTTTAAAGTTGAGCCCCGGCTGGAGGTGACCTGGTCGTTCCCGACGGACTTTTCGGCCTGCTGGGTTCGCGCGGTCAGTGAGCAGGACACCACGGCGACCCTGCTGTTTGACTATCGGTAACGAGGCGAACGACAAATCGATCGGCGCCGTCTCCCGCATTCGGCGTCGTTCATCTTCTGACGCCGGAGGTCCGGGGGGCTGAGCGCCCCCCCGGATTTCAAGGTTGATCGATCATTTCTGATCTATCGGAATGATACGGTCGGATACAATTCTTTTGAAAGAGAATTTCATGTCTGACGCCTTGCTTGCCGACGCGCCTGGTCTGGCGGCCCTCGACCTCTGGATCATCGGCATCTACA
>JADFCT010000288.1 GCA_017161665.1 Candidatus Sumerlaeota bacterium | reverse complement strand
GCCGCAAATACAGCGCCCTGCGTTCGGAGGCCGCGAAAAACCGGCAGAGCGTTCAGGAACGACTGACGGGCTTGCGTCAAAGGCTTCAGTCGGAGATGGAAACGGCACAATATCACTATCGGGACGCCGAACGCCGACGGACCCTGTACCGGGAGATCCTGATCCCCAAAGCGCGGGAAGCCTTCGAACTGGCTCTGGAAGCGCTGGAAACCGGGCAAAGTGATTTCCAGGATCTTGTGGAAACGGAACGCGCCATGCTGGAATTTGAACTGGCGGCGGAACGCGCCCAGACCGACCGTGTCCAGCGGGCGGCGGAAATCGCGCGATTGACGGGGGGCGGGCAATGAACCGGATCAAACGATACAGTTTTATTGCCGGCGCTGTGGGTGGCGCGTTGGCGCTGCTGACCCTGAGCGGATGGATCGGATACCGCATCGCGGGGCGCCCGTCTCATGATCCCGGCGCCACGGAGGCGACAACCGAGGCGCCGGAGGCCCCGAAAGACGCCGACACGGTGACCGAATGGACCTGTTCCATGCACCCGCAGATCCGAATGCCCGACAACAGCAGCAAGTGTCCGATATGCTTTATGGATCTGATTCCGGTCACCGAAGAATCGGCAGGCGCCGGCAAGATACCCGAGATCACCTTGTCCGAACGGGCCCAGGCGCTGGCAGGCATTCGAACCAGTCCCGTCACCCGCCAGTTCGTGGAGAACACGATTCGGGTCCCCGGGAAAATCGCCTATGATGAAACGCGCCTGAAGCGAATCACGGCCTGGTTTCCGGGACGTATTGATCGATTATTCGCCGACTACACCGGCATACCGGTCCAACAGGGCGATCACCTGGCCGCCCTGTACAGCCCCGAACTGCTGACCGATCAGGAGGAGCTGATTCAGGCCCTGGGAGCGGTGGAGCGTCTGACGGACGACTCGGCCGAAATGGTCCGGCGGTCCGCCGAAAAAACCCTTCAGGCCGTCCGCGATCAGTTGCGCCTCAAAGGTCTGACGGCCGAGCAAATTCAGGACGTCGAAACCTCCCGAAAGGCGATGGACCAACTCACGATCCATGCGCCGATCGGTGGCATTGTGGTCGAGAAACACGTGAACGAAGGCGACTATGTAAAAACCGGCGCCCCCCTGTACGCCATTGCGGATGTCTCGACGGTCTGGCTCATGCTGGAACTGTATGAATCGGATCTGTCCTATGTTCATTTCGGCCAAACGCTCGAATTTGAAGCCGAGGCCTGGCCCGGAGAAGTCTTCACGGGGCGGATCGCGTTCATCGGCCCCGAACTGGATCCCTTCACGCGCACGGTCCCGGCGCGCGCCAATATCCCGAATCCGTCCGGTCGGTTGAAGCCGGGCATGTTTGTTCGGGCCACCATTCGATCCAAACTGACCGGCGACGGTCATGTGGCCGACCAGAGCCTGGCCGGGAAATGGATCAGTCCGATGCACCCCGAGATCATCAAGGACGCGCCCGGCCTGTGTGATGTCTGCGGAATGCCCCTGGTCAGCGCGGAATCCCTGGGGTACGTGAACGAATCGGACGCGGCGACGCAAGCGCCCCTCACCGTGCCTGCCACGGCCGTGCTGTATACGGGAAAACGCTCCGTGGTCTATGTCGCCAAAGACAAGGCCGCCGGACGATTTGAAGGACGGGAAGTCGTGATCGGCGAGCAGGCCGGAGACCGCTATCTCGTAAAAAGCGGATTGGAAGAGGGGGAGGACGTCGTCACCCACGGCGCCTTCAAGATCGACAGCGCCCTGCAGATCCTCGCCCGTCCGAGCATGATGAGCGGGGAGCCCGATCCGACGGACCCGGAGATGGACCATCCCCACGACGATGATCAACCACCCCCGCTCCCGAAAGCGGAGACGCCGGAAGCCTTTGACAAACAAATCAGCGCCTTGTTCGCGGCGTATTTCGCCATTCAGCAATCCCTCAGCCAGGACAAGGCCGCCGACGGCGCCGAACACTGGAAGACGTTCCAACAGGCCATCGACCAGGTAACGCCGGAACTGCTGGATGACGAACTCCAGGAAGAATGGATGGAAGCGGCCGAGGATCTGACCGCCATTGCGGAAAGCCTGGACGAATTTGACGCCATCCAGGCCATCCGGTTGCGGTTCGCGCCCTTATCCATGGCCATGGCCAAGGTGGCGCGGCGATTCGGAGCGGGGGGCCAGACCGTTTATCAGGCCCACTGTCCCATGGCCTTCGACAATGCGGGGGCCGACTGGCTGACGGAAAAAGCCGTCATCGAGAATCCCTACTTCGGATCGGTCATGTTCGCCTGTGGCGATATCCGCGACACCCTGGCCGGCGACACGGGAGCGCGTCCATGAAAGCGCCCCAATCCGAAGCCGGACACCTGTCGCTGCTGGATCGCGCCCTGTGGTTCTTCATCCACCATAAAATCGGGGCCTTTGCATTAACGGCGTTGATTGTGGGAGCGGGATTGATCACCGCGCCCTTTGATGTCGAAACCACCGCGCTGCCGCGCTATCCCGTGCCCGTGGATGCTATCCCCGACATTGGGGAAAATCAGCAGATTGTCTTTACCCAATGGCCCGGTCGCTCGCCCCAGGACGTGGAAGACCAAATCACCTATCCCCTCACAACCGCCCTGCTGGGCATCCCCAAGATCAAGACGGTTCGGGGCTTTTCCATGTTCGGGTTTTCCAGCATCTATGTGATTTTCGATGAAAGCGCGGATTTTTACTGGTCCCGTTCGCGCATCCTCGAAAAACTGAACAGTCTGCCGTCTCAGACGCTGCCCGACGCCGTCAAACCCGTCCTGGGCCCCGACGCCACGGGGTTGGGTCAGGTCTTCTGGTACACCCTGGAAGGACAGGACCGCGAAGGTCGGCCGACGGGAGGGTGGGATCTCCATGAGTTGCGCTCCATTCAGGACTGGCAGGTGCGTTATGCCCTGCAAAGCGCCGAGGGCGTGAGCGAGGCGGCCTCGGTGGGTGGCTTTGTCCGGGAATATCAAATCGACATTGACCCGGACGCCATGCGGGCGTGGGAGGTGACCTTTCAGGACATCTATAACGCCGTTCGCATGTCGAACCGGGATGTGGGCGCCCAAACCATTGAGATCAATCGGGCGGAGTATCTGATTCGGGGCGTGGGATTTGTCAAATCGGTTTCGGATTTAGAAAACGCGGTCATTCGCGCCCGCGACGGCATTCCGGTCTACATCTCCAACGTGGCCCACGTCCATCTGGGCCCCGCCCCCCGTCGCGGGGCATTGGACCGGGAGGGCGCGGAAGCGGTCGGTGGCGTGGTGGCGGCCCGCTATGGCGCCAACCCGCTCCAGGTGATCAAAAATGTAAAAGCTAAAATTGCCGAAATTTCGCCCGGACTCCCCGAGAAAGAACTGCCCGACGGCCGCATGAGCAAAGTGACGATTGTGCCCTTTTATGATCGGTCCGGCTTGATATACGAAACACTCGACACCTTGCGAACAGCCATTTTTCAGCAGATTCTCGTCACGGTGATTGTGGTCATGCTCATGGTGGCCCATCTCCGCAGTTCATTGCTCATCTCCATCATGTTGCCGTTGACGGTATTGGGGACCTTTATCGCCATGAAACTCTTTGGCGTGGACGCCAATGTCGTGGCGCTGTCCGGAATCGCCATCGCCATCGGCGCCGTCGTGGACATGGGAATTGTGGTGTGTGAGAACATTCTCAAACACCTGCGTGAGGCCGGTCCCGATGACGATTCGGCGCGGACGGTCTTCGAGGCCTCCCGTGAAGTGGGCGGCGCCATCGCCACGGCAGCGGCCACGACCATCATCGGCTTCCTTCCCGTGTTCGCCCTGGAAGCGGCGGAAGGCAAACTCTTCAGACCCCTGGCCTTTACCAAGACGTTCGCCCTCCTTGTCTCCATCATCATTGCGCTATTTATCCTGCCCGCCCTGGCGCACATCCTTTTCGCCTGGCGGATTCGGAGCCGCGTTCTCCAAGGGGCGGGTCTTCTCATCCTTTTGGCGACCGGCCTGGGCTTCACATTCCTGACGGCGTGGAAAATCCCGGGCGCGTTTTTGATCGGATTCGCCCTCTATCAGGGGATTCTGTTCTTCTCACCAGCCTGGGCCGCCCAATGGGGCGCCCACGCGGTCACGCTTATTGGCGCGATCATTATCTCTGCGATACTGGCCCACTACTGGGCCCCCCTGGGGCTGGATCACACCGAGGGACAGAACCTGATTTTTGTCTGTTCGCTGATTGGGGGATTGATGGCCTTTTTCATGGCCTTTCAGTTCCTCTATCCCTGGCTCCTCCGGCTCCTGTTGTCGGCGAAGATTCTGTTTCTGACGCTGCCGCTGGTCATCATCATCCTGGGCGCCATGGTTTGGCTGGGTTTTGACAAGGTCTTTCCGTTTCTGCCGTCCTCCCTTCGCGCCTGGCGGCCGGTGGTGGCGGTGGCCCACGCCTTTCCGGGGCTGGGACGGGAATTCATGCCCACTCTGGACGAAGGCTCCTTCCTGTTAATGCCCACCACCATGCCCCACGCCTCCATCGGCGAAGCGATGGACGTCTTGAGCAAACAGGATATTCTGATCGGGCAAATTCC
>JADFCT010000287.1 GCA_017161665.1 Candidatus Sumerlaeota bacterium | reverse complement strand
TTGTTGTGTCGTGGCCAAGTCGAGCGGGACGGTGGATCGGGTTTCCTCCAATGAAGTACGGGTCAAGGAAGCCCATGGCAACATCCGTCACTATCCGTTGGAAAAGTTCAAACGGTCGAATCAGAACACGTGCATCAATCAGCGTCCGGTCGTGAACGAAGGCGAAAAGGTGTCCCCCGGTTCCGTCCTGGCGGACGGTCCGGCCTGTGAGAACGGCGAATTGGCGCTGGGGCGCAACACCCTGGTGGCCTTCATGCCCTGGGGCGGATACAACTTCGAGGACGCCATCCTGCTGAGCGAGGAACTGGTCCGGAGCGACGTGTTCACGTCCGTGCATATCGAAGAATTTGAAATCGAAGCGCGCGACACGAAGTTGGGCAAAGAGGAAATCACCCGCGACATCCCGAACGTGAGCGAAGAAGCGCTCATGAAACTGGATGAAGAGGGGATGGTCTATGTTGGCGCCGAGGTCAAACCCGGCGACATCCTGGTCGGCAAGGTGACGCCGAAGGGCGAGACGGAGCTGAGCAGCGAGGAAAAACTCCTGCGCGCCATCTTTGGCGAAAAAGCCGGCGATGTGCGTGACGCCTCGCTCAAGGTGCCCCCCGGCACCCAGGGCGTCGTCGTGGATATCAAGGTCTTCACGCGCAAGGAACGCGGTTCGCGGGCCGACAAAATGGACAAGCACATGATCACGGACATCGAGTCCAAGCGCGATGCGGATCTGAGTGTCTTGTACTCCGAGTTCAAGAATGCCCTGTTCGATGCCCTGTCCCATGTCGATCGCGAAGTCATCAACTTTGAGACGGGCGTGGTGGAAATCGCTCCCGGTCAGACGGTGACAGAAGCCAACATGGACTACGTCGAGCGGTGTCTGCGCACGGGGATGTTGCCCGTGGACGGTCGCGCCGGCGCCAAGATCAAAACGATCTATCAAACCATGGCCACGCGCGAGCAGCACATTCTGGATCATTCCAAGAATCAGATTGACCGGGTCAAGACAGGGGACGAGCTGCCGCCCGGCGTCATCAAGATGGTCAAGGTCTATGTGGCGAAAAAACGCAAACTGTCCGTCGGCGACAAGATGGCCGGGCGCCACGGCAACAAGGGCGTTATCGCCAAGATCCTGCCCGTCGAAGACATGCCCTACATGGAAGACGGCACACCGATTCAGATTGTCCTGAACCCGTTGGGTGTTCCGTCGCGTATGAACGTCGGTCAGGTCTTGGAAACGCACCTGGGCTGGGCGGCCCGGGCGTTGAATCTGAAGTTTGCCACGCCGGTCTTTGACGGCGCCACCGAAGAACAGATTCTGGAGTATCTGGAACAGGCCGGCTTGTCGAAGAGCGGTCAGGCCATCCTGCGCGATGGCCGCACCGGCGAGCCGTTTGATTCGCCCGTGACGGTCGGATACATGTATATCCTGAAACTGGCCCACCTGGTGGACGACAAAATGCACGCCCGCGCCATCGGGCCGTACTCGCTGGTCACGCAACAGCCGCTGGGCGGCAAGGCCCAGTTCGGCGGTCAGCGGTTCGGCGAGATGGAAGTGTGGGCTTTGGAGGCCTATGGCGCCGCCTATACGCTCCAGGAATTATTGACCGTCAAGTCGGACGACGTGTCCGGCCGTACAAAAATATACGAGTCAATTGTCAAGGGCGAGAATCCCCACAAGCCGGGTATCCCTGAGTCGTTCAACGTTCTGGTCAAGGAATTGCAGAGTCTGGGCCTGAACCTGGAACTGATGACCGAAGAGGAAATCCTGGAAGAAGAAGAGGCCGGCAAGGAAGAGGATATGCTGGGCTTCATGGATGATATGGACAGCGACATGGACGACTATGGTGATTTTGACGACGAAGAAGAGGAAGACTTCCTGAGTGACGGCGCCGAAATGGCCGAGAGCTTGGACGACGATCTGGAGTGATCGCCGGTTGGGCACGGCGGCGCTGAAGCGCCGCCGATCAGGGAATCGATCCCGGCCCCTTGCGGGCGGAGAGAACGAAAACCAGGAAGGATGGTACGTATATGAGCCTCAATCAGATGTCCGGCTCCAGGATTCGTAGCATGATGGCCCAGAGTGAGCAGGGAAATAAGGCGATGAATCTACAGGATATCAACGCGGTCGCGAGGATTTCCATTGCCTCGCCCGACCAGATTCTGGATTGGTCCAAGCGCTATCGCGGTCACAGTGATCGGCAGATCGCCTCCAAAATGGGCCGACCCTTCGAGGATTTGGATGAAGGCCTGTACGGCGAAGTCAAAAAGCCGGAAACAATCAATTATCGTACATTTAAGCCCGAAAAAGACGGGCTTTTCTGTGAACATATCTTTGGACCCACCAAGGACTGGGAGTGCGCCTGCGGCAAGTACAAACGGATCAAGTACAAAGGCATCATCTGCGACCGCTGCGGTGTCGAGGTCACCGAGTCCAAAGTCCGCCGTCAGCGCATGGCCCACATCAAACTGGCCGCCCCGGTGTGCCATATCTGGTTCTATAAGGGCACGTCGTCCCGGATCAGCAACCTGCTGGATATTTCGGTGCGCGATCTGGGCAAGGTGATTTATTTCCAGGAA
The DNA here is from genome assembly GCA_017161665.1 of Candidatus Sumerlaeota bacterium. Lineage (GTDB taxonomy): Bacteria > Sumerlaeota > Sumerlaeia > JADFCT01 > JADFCT01 > JADFCT01. The sequence goes on along the minus strand of JADFCT010000287.1, from coordinate 2,025 downwards.
TACATCATCGTGGATCCCGGCGAGACGCCCTTGCAGCACAAACAGATCCTGACCGAAGACGAAGCGCGCAAGTATCGCGATCTGTATGGGGACAAGATCCAGATCGGCATCGGCGCCGAGGCGGTTCTGGATCTTCTGAATCAGATTGACATTGAAGAACTCAGCCAGACCCTGAGTCTGGAAATGCGCAAGGCCACCTCGGCGCAGCGTCGGTTGAAGATCATCAAACGACTGAAAGTCATCGAGGCGTTCCGCAACTCGCAGAGCCAGCCGAAGTGGATGATCATGACCATCCTGCCGGTCATTCCGCCGGATTTGCGTCCCTTGGTCCATCTGGACGGTGGGCGTTTCGCCACATCGGACCTCAATGACCTGTATCGTCGCGTCATCAACCGGAACAATCGTTTGAAGCGGCTCATGGAACTGCGGGCGCCGGACGTGATCCTGCGCAATGAAAAGCGCATGTTGCAGGAAGCGGTGGACGCGTTGTTCGACAACTCGCGCCGGAGTCGCCCGACCAAGGGCCACAACAACCGCCCCCTGAAGTCCCTGAGCGACATGCTCAAGGGCAAGCAGGGGCGCTTTCGTCAAAACCTGCTGGGCAAGCGTGTCGATTATTCCGGCCGCTCCGTCATCGTCGTGGGACCGGAACTGCGGTTCAATCAGTGTGGTCTGCCCAAGAAAATGGCTTTGGAACTCTTCGATCCGTTCGTGATCCGCGAGTTGGAAAAACGCGGCTATGTGAACACCATCAAGAGCGCCAAGAAGATGATGGAGCGCGAGGATCCGGTCGTTTATGACATCCTCGACGATATCATCAAGGATCACCCGGTGTTGCTCAACCGCGCGCCGACCCTTCACCGGCTGGGGGTTCAGGCGTTCATGCCCACCCTGGTCGAGGGCAAGGCCATTCGTCTCCATCCGCTGTCCTGTTCGGCCTTCAACGCCGACTTTGACGGCGACCAGATGGCTGTTCACGTGCCGCTGTCCCCGGAGGCGAAGACCGAGGCGCTGTTGTTGATGCTGGCGGAGAATAACATCCTGTCGCCGGCAAACGGGATGCCACTGGCCACGCCGTCTCAGGACATCGTTCTCGGCTGTTTCTATATCACGCGCATGTCCAGTAAGGTGCATGGCCATGGGATGAGTTTCGCCTCCTATGATGAGGCGATCATGGCCTACAACTGCGGCGTGATCCATTTGCAGGCGGAAATCCATGTGCGCATGGGCGACACCCTGGTGAAGACCTCGGCGGGCCGTTTGATTTTCGACCGCATTCTGCCGAAGGGCCTGTCCTACTTCGACGACAACAACAACTTCGCCAACACGGTTATGACCAAGCGCAGCCTGGGCGAGCTGATTAATGAAGTGCATAAGAAGGTCGGCCCGTCCAAGACCGCTGACATGCTGGACGCCATCAAGGACCTGGGCTACGAATATGCCAAGAAGGCCGGCATCTCCATCGCCATTGGCGACATGAAGATTCCGGAAACCAAAGGCGAAATCATCGAAGAGGCGGAACAGCAGGTGGCCACGGTCCGCGGCCAGCACGAGCGCGGTTTGCTGACGCCGGCCGAACGCTATCAGAAGATTATCGACATCTGGACCCATGCTTCCGACCGCGTCCGTAATGATCTGCTCTCGACCCTCAAAGTCGATCAGGAGGGACTGAACTCGATCTATATGATGATGAATTCGGGCGCGCGTGGTAACGAGGACCAGATTCGTCAGCTGGCGGGGATGCGTGGGCTGATGCAACGGCCCACCAAGACCCTGAAGGGTGGGATCGGCGAAATCATCGAAAACCCGATTCGCTCCAACTTCCGCGAAGGTCTGACGGTGCTCGAATACTTCATTTCGACCCACGGCGCCCGAAAGGGTCTGGCGGATACGGCCCTGAAGACGTCGGACGCCGGTTATCTGACCCGCCGTCTGGTGGACGCCGCGCAGGATCTGATCATCACCGAAAGCGACTGTGGCACACACAATTCCATGGCCATGGAGCCGATCACGGAAGTCACGGCT
>JADFCT010000286.1 GCA_017161665.1 Candidatus Sumerlaeota bacterium | reverse complement strand
CCGCCCCAGCGTCATTTTCATCATTTGTTGTGTCCATTTTTATGGACATGGATAATTCGTTCGAAAATTTTGAGTCGCAGACGGACGGGCGTCGGCGCCGTCACGCTTTTTGCGCGCGGCGCGGCAAACATCGCGCCAGCGCCTCAGTCGCTTGTTCTCTAACCCAGGGCTCCGCTCCCTATCGGTCGCTCCACCCTGGGCTGGTATCTGTCGCCGCCTTCGGGGCTTGGCGGATGTTTGGCTTCTGGGTCACGGGCCTTATCGGACAGCGGCTCCACGCCACACAGTTCTTTGCGTCTTTGCTCCTTGGCGCCTTGGCGTTTGAAAAAGCAGCCATCGCGCCGCGCCCCGGCTTGTTTTTGCGCTATCGCGCCTTGGCGATAAGCGCAACCATCTTCTTTTCCTTCTATTCTTCATGGTTCGAAAAAAAAAAGATTCCACCGCGCCCCGACGCCATTTTTATCATTATGTTGTGTCCATTTTTATGGACATGGGAAACTCAAATGAAACAACGCCTTTTCTTCCCGGTTCCGGAAAGAAAAGGCACGAAAAACAATCCGTTTCCGGATAGCGACTTCAGGATCGTCCGGCGCGATATGCGATACCGCGCCGGACGAATACATTCGCTATTCGCCCCAGTCCTCTTCTTCTTCCGGGGCTTCCTCCAGCGTGGGCGGATCGAGCGAGACGACTTCTAATTCGCTGCCGCACTCGTCGCACTCCACGATTTCACCTTCCTCGATACCTTTGGGAAGGGTGACTTCCGCTTCACAAACCGGACATTCCGCTGTCATAGCGCCTATTCTCCTGTTTTGTTGATTTCTCCACTCGCGCGTCGAGAAAGCCGAACCCTAATACAACGACCGTTTCGGCGCAAAAGTTATCTCTGAAAAAGCGAATTCGATCGCATTTTTCTTCTGGTCTGTCCTCAATCCATTCGCCGGGTGGAACCATCCTTATCGTACTGCCGGGTTGGCTTGCGTCCGGTGGCGGCCGCTTCCTGGAGCAGTCCATCCACAAATTCGTCCGTTAATTTTTCCTGATCCGACATCGTCTTGATCTCCCACGTGATTTCGGCCAGCGTCTCATCGGCAATATTCAGCCCGAGGTCCAGGGACCGCTGTCGGATGGCGTTTTTACCCACCAGGCGATGGGCAATATCAATTTTTCGGGTAACACCGAAATCACTGGGATCCAGAATCTCATAACTCGATGTGGAGCGGGTCAAGGCGTTCGTATGAATGCCAGCGCGATGATGGAAGGCCGTGGGGCTGGTCACGCAACCGGAGATGGGGATATCCACGCCCACCAGTTGGGCCACGTAATGGTCCAACGGGGGGAGGGCCTTGAGATTATACTTCGCCACGGCGTCGCGATTCAGCGTGTACAGCCGCGCCACCAGGTCGGTCAGCGCCGTGATCCCGTTGCGCTCGCCGATGCCCAGGACCGTCACGTCCAGGTGAGTGGCGCCGGCCATCAGCGCGGCATACGAATTCGCCAGGGCGCACCCGGCGTCATTGTGGCAGTGGAACTGAATCTCCGCATCCGGGAATTTTTCATGGAAGTGGCCCACCGTTTCATAGACCTGAAACGGCGTGGCGCCGCCCACGGTATCCGGCAGGCCGATTCGGTCGGCCCCAGCCTCCAGGACCGCTTCAAACACGCGGTCGAGATCCTCGATATTGCTTCGGAAGGCGTCTTCGCCCGAAAAACGCACCTCCATCTGCATCCCCTTCAGATAGCTGACGATTTCCGTGGCGCGTTGAATGATTTCATCAATCGTCTTGCCATGGCTGTATTGCTGCAAGATGGGCGAGGTCGCGAACATGAGGTGAAAGACTTTCATCCCCGTCGATAAGGCCAGATCCACATCCGATTTCGCGCAGCGCAGATGGGGCACCAGTTTCGATTTCAATCCCAAATCCACCAGAATTTTGTGGTCTTCGAAGGTCAAAGCCGAGGAGGCCGGCGAACTGAGTTCGATATATTCCACGCCCACCTGATTCAGCATCTGGGCAATCTTGATCTTGTGATTCGTTGTAAACCGGGCGCCGGCAAACTGTTCGCCCTCCCGCAATGTCGTATCGACAATCGCATAAGGCGGTACGTGATGGGGATCGGTTGGCAGGTTCATTATCTGTTGTTTTCCTTAAAAAATAAGATCTCAGGAAATAAATTTCCCGAGGATTCCGGTCAAACAGATTGCGCGCAGGCTTTCCATTTTGGCCGGAGATCGCGCCTTTATTCTATAAGCCCCGACACAGGGCCACAGCCGAACAGCCCCCGGGACGCCGTTAACGCAACGACGCCGATCCGACGCCCATCCGATCGGTTTTTGTGGCATCATGGGGCACAAACGATGATTAAAACATGAGCGGCCCACCAAGGTGAAGGCAATTATGTGACAAAAGGGAAAAGATTTAGGGCTGGATGGGTGGGGCTTCGTCGGTGGCCCCGTTGGCGCCCGCCAGGTCGGCCGCCACCGAGGCCGCGACACTGGATTGTCGGTAGTAGATCACAAATGCCAACGTGACGAGAACAAACAAGGCCAGGCTGATAATCGTCTTCAAATGATTCCCGGAAGCCGCGCCGTCGCCCACCATGGCCATCAAAATCCCAATGGGCGCCTGGCCGATAAACGTGGCGAGGACAAAGGGACGCCAGCTCACCGTGCTGATGCCGAACAGATAATTGGTCAAGGGATTGGGAGCGACGGGGCAGACGCGCAGGAGCAACAAGATGATGAAACTGTTTTCCTGAATCCGTTTTTCCAGTCGCGCATAGCGGCGACCGAATTTGTGCGCCATCCATTCCTGTCCCAGATAGCGGGCCACCATGGCGCATCCAACCGAACCCAGCACGGCGCCGATGTGAGACCAGATAAATCCCTCAAACCATCCGAACAGGGCCCCACCCAGAAAACAGTAGGGCGTCCGGGGCACGCCGATTCCGATAATGATCGCTCCGCCCAGGATAAAGGCCAGCGGCCCCCAAGCCCCCAGGCCGTCAATGATTTCCCGCCATCGCGCCTCGCTGTCCAACCGGAGATAATCCCGCAGCGGCGTCAGATAAATCGTCACCAGAGAGACGATGATCAGAGTCGCCAGTATCCCGGCTTTGATCACCGGTTTCCAGCCGATCGTCGTTTCAACGGGCGCGCCTGTATCGGGAGTCGGCATTTTAGCGGTCCTCTAATTCTTCCAACCCTTTCCAGGCGGGCCAGGGCTGGCCTGCTTCCCGGAAGCCGACTTCCAGACAGGCGCCGCGATAAGTCCCCGGACCGCTGACTTTGCCGAGGTCGCTCCGGGGCTGGACAATATAGACACGGAGGCCTTCGGCGGTGACGGCCGGCAGGTTCTCGTGGACCACATAGGCCCGGCTGTTATTGGCGTTCTGGGCGCCTGTCCAGTCGATCCATTGGTTATTTTTCAGATATTGGAACTTGTATTCCAGCGGGATATACATGAGGGGGTGTTTGCCGCGGCCGCTGATGCGAACGGCCTCTGGATCCTTGTGCCACCCGAAGAAGGCCCGGGCGCCGTCGATGGTTCGCGGTTTCGGGAACTTCAGACCGAACCAGGACCAGTGTGGTTGAGTCGGGCGATTGTACTGGGCCTTTGTGTCCTCGCTGGCGGCGCAGGCCGCGTCTTCATTGGAGCCGATCGATTGGTCATAGACGACGGCCATGTTTCGGACACTGCCGGTCTGACTGCCGGCGATGGCGATGATCTCCGTTTGTTCCCGTGGCGGGATGCGAACTGAGTTGCCCGTATATTCATAGACATAGGCCTCTTCGCGCCCGGAGCCCGGGAAGTGGGCGATGAGGGCGAAATCTTTCGAATTGTTCAGGTTCCAGTGAGGGCCATGCTGGCCGCGGAAGATGTAGTAGTTCGGTCCCGGATTGTCCTTGATATAAGCCACGGCGCTGGTGGGGGAATCGATGACGGGCACAAACAGAGCATGATCCGTCCCTTGGCTGGCTTCCACGCCGTGGCGCACATCCGTGCGCATATTGTTGAAAATGGATTCGATGGGGTTGCCGCCGATGGCGGAATAGGTCCGGACGAAATCGGCGTGGAACCAGTTGGTGAACACCTTCGAGCCTTTGGGCAGTTTTTCGGTGATCCATTCCAGAGCCGGCACTTCGGCCGCGGTGGTTTGGGGATTCCAGGGGCCGATGGTGCGCGCCTGCAACATGAAATGGGTGGTGAGAAGCATCCCCAGCGTCATCACGGCCAGTCGCGCCCAGGCGCCCCAGTCGTTCAGATTGAATCGCTCCCGCCAGTTTGTCGCCAGCGCCGGCACCGCCTGGGGTGTCTTCGTTTCAGGGGCTTCGGGCATGTCGCCGGCGGCGTTTCCTTCGGATGGGGCGTTGGTTTTCCCTTTTTGCTGTCGCCGCCGATCCCTGGCCCGGCGTTCGGCCCGGGTCAGGGGCTGCGTTTGCGCCACAACGGTATGGCCGTCATGTTCGGCCCATTGATAGAAGAGGCGCGTGGACTCGGTAATGAAGTCTGTCAGCATCCCCGAGCCCAGGCCGATCAAGGTGGCCACGGCATAACCGATATTGACGGTGAAGCGATAGATCTTGCTTTGAAATGCCGGAACGCCCATTTCGATCAGGTCTTC
>JADFCT010000285.1 GCA_017161665.1 Candidatus Sumerlaeota bacterium | reverse complement strand
ATTTCAAACGCGCTTTGGCGATTCGACGGTCCGACGGCTCATTTCGGAATATGGAAATGGCCGACAGGGAACGGTCGGCCGCCGCCTGCTCCAGATGCGCTTCAAGGGTCATGGAACTGTAGGCGTCATAATCGGCCAAACGACACGCGCCATGGCCCTCCAGCAGCGCCCCCACATAGGCGGGTGAGCCATACCCGCCGTTATTCGCCAGAAAATAAGGGCTGAATTGACGGGAACGATCCAGGCGGACCGATTCCCCCTCCCACCCTTCCGTCTCAGCCGTCAGAGCCGTCTTCAGATAATATCCCATGGCCCAGGCGGGGCCCACGCCGAATAACTCAGAGAAATCGGCCGTCCCATAAGGGGCCATCGCCTCTGTGGTCTGATCCGCCACGGGCGGCAGTCTGTCCGACAAATTCCGCGCCACATTGATGGCTTCCGTCCAGCCGCCAAAATCCTGATCCGGCACATGGGCGCCAACAGCCGCGACCACCCGATAGGGCGGCGTAAAAACATAATCGCCACCGTCGGTGTTCCGGGGCTCCAACCAACCGGACCAGCCAAAAGGCACGGTCAGTTCATAGTGCCCGTTTTCATCCACGTCGGCCCCATACGGGTCGTCATTCGTTTCGATTCTCGCTGAGGCGATGCCTTCGCCGGCCCGATTCGTCAGACGCCCGGATATCACCGGCCATGGCTGCGCCGTAAAGACCAAATCAACGACCGATGTGGTCAGCGGCTCCACGTCCAGGCGTTCCGGCGTGATCCGGTAACGATCCTTCTCCGCCTCCAGCCAGCCCGACCACTGCGGCTCCATCTCAAACACGAACGCGCCATCCGCGCCTGTCGTGGTCGAAACGTCATCGCTCGTCGTGACCATCACCCCTTCCACGCCGGCCCCGTCCGCCGTCACCACCCACCCGGAAACCACGGGATAGGGCGTGCCGAAAAAGTCCATTTCCGTCAGATTAATGGTCACACCCGTAAAGGACCGGAACATGGGCGCAAAGGAATAACGCGCCGTCGCCGCGTACAAGCGACCGCTCCAGGTATAAGGGACTGCCACGCGATAGGCCCCCGTCTCGTCCGTTTTTACGGATCGTTCTTCATCTTGCACCACGATCTCGACGTCTTCCATGGGCTCGCCCCATTCATCCACCACGCGCCCTTCGATAAATCGGTCTTCAAAAAATGCCGTAAAGTTCTGGTTGGGTGTAATGAAAACCACCCTCTCCAGGGAGCGGGTCGTGGGCGTAAAGTCATGGCCCACTTTGTCCACCCACAAATCGCCCGACCAACCATAAGGGGCATTGATCGTATAGGCGCCGGATGCATCCGTCATGCCCACCGAGTCGGCCACGCCGGACATGAACAACTGGCATTCGGGGACCGGATCGCCATTGTCATAGCGCACCCGCCCCGAGACGGGCAAGATATGGGGCAGGTTGGCCCGATAGGCTTCCTGAAGCAAATCCTCGGTCACATCCACATACTGTCGGGACTCGGGGAAAAACACATAGCCACTGGCCGTCGGCGTGGTCTGTCCCGACCACCCCAAGGGCGCCCAGAAGGAATACCGTCCGTCGGCGTCCGTCACCACCGGCTCGATAGGAGCGCTCACATTGACCTGAATCCCCTCCAGTCCAACGCCCTCCCAGGAGGCGATAACGCCTTCAATCTGTGGGGGTCGCGACAGATCGAAGCCATAGACGCGACCGGCGGCCTCGGCTCCGGTAACGCCGTCATTTTCCAAATAGGCCCCGATCAACGCTTCCGGCCATCCATCGCCCGTCACATCATCACCGCCAACCACAACGACGCCGAATCGTCCGCCGGCCTGCTCCTCCGGCGACTCCAATTTTCGGAGCAACCGACCGCCGGCGCCTTCAAACAGATAGGCGCGGCCCGCTTGAGCGCCCGCCACTTCCGCCGTTTCCAGATAAGCCCCGATCAGGAGTTCGCTGCGTCCGTCACCCGTCACATCGGCCACGCCTGCCACCGAACAGCCGAAGGCCCCGCCTTCCTCCGCATACGGTGACACCAATTGATAGATTGGCTGATACGATGCCCCGTCAAAAACCCAGACCCGTCCGGCGCCGGCGGGAGCGTCGCCCTCTCCCGGCGCGCCCACAAGGACGTCGGGCGTTCCATCGCCGTTGACGTCGCCCGCCGCGGCCAACGCCCGGCCAAATCCACCGTTCGCTTGCGGCTGTGACGATTCCCAGACAGCCAGCAGTTCGGCCGTGGCGCCGCTAAAGAGATACGCGCGCCCGGCAAAGGCCTTCCCTTCCACGCTTTCGCCCGGCGCGCCCACCAGCACATCACCCCGGCCATCGCCGTTCATATCCGCCACCCCCGCCACGGCCCCACCAAACCCACCCAACAAGCTGGCATGGGGAGACGACAGTGTCCAGAGGAGAAATCCACGCTGACCGTCAAAAATATACGCCCGGCCCGCTCCGGCCGGTCCCGTTCCGGAGGTTTCCCCATCGGCTCCGACCAGAATGTCTTCGATTCCGTCCCCATTCAAATCCGGAACGGCGGCCACAGCCGTTCCGAATCCGCCGTTGGCGCGCCCGTTGGGCGACGAGAGGATAAACCGGGGTGTATCCAATGCCCTCGTATAAACATAGACGCGACCGGAGTCCATGGGCTGCCCGTCCGAATCCTCTCGGAAGGCGCCCACGATCAAATCCCCGCGCCCGTCATTATTCAGATCCTGAATGCCAGCGACGGCGCAGCCAAAACCGCCGTCCACTTCGGTGGCCGGCGAGAAAAGTTGGCCGATCACTTCGCTGGTGGCGCTGTCAAACAATCGAACCATTCCGGCCCGCTTCACGCCGCCGGCGGACTCCCAACAAGCCCCGACGGCGATTTCCGAACGCCCGTCGCCGCCCTGATCGGGAACCAACGCAATCGAGTTTCCAAACCACCCTCCCGGCGATTTCCCGTCGGCCCACAATTCGAAATCCGCGCCAGCCACGGTCCCAGCGGCGCCGATCCCCAGCACACACACGACAGTGGACGTCCATGAAATGCGGCGAATCCAACCCATTGCGTTCATAATCCGGTCCTACCATTCATCAAATTGGGAATACCATTTTATCGCACCCGCGCCCCACCGCCTCCACATACGATTCCGACGTATATACATGCACATATCATGCCAAGGCAAGCCTCCGGATCCCCTCAACCGGCAAATAATCCAATGAATGTGTTTCCCACCCGATCCAACGCGACAAAATGTCACACTTATTCCTTTTGGCGAAATCCGCTTGGACAAAATGCCCTTGAACCGGCTGACGGCGCCCCGCGACACAAAATCGAACCCACGAGCGAAGAACACGACCCAGTAGGGAAAAAACAATAAAAGCCTTGATATAATTGAACTTAACGCCATCCGTTCGCCGCAGTGGGACCGGGAGCGTTTCCCCCGGCACAATACTTGTTAGATAAGCGGACATACAGGCAATCCACTCCCTCGCAATAGGAGAGAACTGAGAATGATTTCCAAAATCCGTATCGCGCATCCGCACAAATTCTGGATGGCCATCTGCGGGGCCCTGCTCGTCGCCTCCGCCATCGCCTTATCCACGAAAAACGGCGCGCCGTTGACGCGCAACACCTTTATCAACGTCGCCCAAAACACGCTTCCGGCCGTCGTATCCATCAGCCTGGACCGTCCAATCGACGACATTGATAAAATGCAAAAAGACCGGCAAACCGAACTGTTTGATCGCTTCAAGGACATCCCCGGTTTCCAGGACCATTTCCGCTTCTTCCTCGACCCGGATCAATTGAAGGTCCCCGAGGATTTGGGTGAAGAAGATGCAGACGGCAAGCGCTGGCTGCCGCTGACGGGTGGCTCGGGCGCCATCATCCGCGACAATGGGTATATCGTCACGAACTCCCATGTCGTCGCAATGGCTTCCGAGCCCAATCCCAATAAGCTGAGCATCAAGATCACCCTGGCCGATGGACGGGAATTCACTCAGGCCAAGCAACAGGTAAAAATCATCAGCCTTGACACCCTACGCGACCTCGCCGTCCTGAAAATTGAAGCCGAAGACCTCCCCTATCTGGAATGGGGCAATTCAAATGATCTCGAAATCGGCGAATGGGTCTTGGCCGTCGGCAATCCATTGGGGCTGGAAGGATCGGCCTCCCAGGGCATTGTCAGTCAGAAAAACCGGGAAATTCACAAGGTCATCTTCGAAAATCTGCTTCAGATCACGGCCATGATCAATCCGGGCAACTCCGGCGGCGCCCTGGTCAATCTCGATGGAGAACTGGTGGGCATCAACATGGCCATCGCCTCGAACACGGGACGCTGGCAGGGGGTCGGGTTCGCCATTCCCAGCAGCACCGCCCAATGGGTCACGGATTCCATCATTGAACACGGCAAGGTCCGCCAGGGCTATATCGGCATCGGCATGGGACAGGAAACGACCGACACGCCCCTGTCGCCGCGGGCGGCTCAATATGCCGGCTTGCCGAAAACCGGCGGTGTGCGCGTGGACAGCGTCCGCCCGGGCAATCCCGCCGCTGAAGCCGGCCTGCAACCCGGCGATTATATCACAGAAATCACCCAAGGTGACGACACATTCGCCATATCCGTCAACGCCGACG
>JADFCT010000284.1 GCA_017161665.1 Candidatus Sumerlaeota bacterium | reverse complement strand
GGGACACACGGGCATCATGGCCGCCGCCATTGAGGCCGTGGAAACGGTCGATCAATGCGTGGCGCGGTTGCTTGAGACGGTTGAAGCCCTGGGCGGCGTGGCTATTGTGACCGCCGACCACGGAAACTGTGACGAAATGTGGACAGAAAAAAAGGGCAAACGCTCGGTCAAAACCGCGCACACTCTCAACCCTGTTCCCCTGGCGATCTTCGACCCGACCAACGCGGACGAATATCAGATGTCTTCGGTGGACCATCCGGGCCTGGCCAACGTGGCGGCGACAATATGCAATTTGCTCGGATATAATGCCCCGGAAGACTATTCTCCGTCGCTGATCACGTTCAAATAATCTCTCCCCCCAACCAAACACCAGAATTAAACAGCAAAGAACCTCTCCGTCCCTGGCGACAGAGAGGTTCTTTCGCTATCCGAAATTCAGCGGCGCCGAAAACCATTTGACTGTTCGATCATCGGGTTTTACGGTACCTTATATTATTTTGGAATTGCTTCTCGTTGATATCAGGAGGGAGTATCAAAATGAATTTCTTTCCTCGATGGATCCTGGGCATATCCCTATTCCTGGTCGGAGCGGTCAACGCCTTTGGGCAGGAATCACCACCTCCTGGCGCGGATAACTTTGCCGACGCCTTGATCATCACAACAGATTCTATCATTTTAGACGATACTCCGGTGGGGGCGACGGTTGAGCCGGATGAACCTGCGGACGTTTATGAATCGCCCCGTCACTCACGTTGGTGGTTGTGGACACCCCCTCGCTCTGGTTTCGCCCGGATTCGAATCGGTGGGTACGGTATGTATTGGAACATGTACAAAGGCAACAGCTTTGAAACCATGGAACATCTTGGTCGCGGCGCCTACGCGCATCCGGGTGTGGTATCTGTAACGGCCGGCCAGACATACGCCCTCGTCGTCGATGTCTCGGCACGTGTTTCCTATCTACGAGAATTCACAATGGATTTATCGATCTGGGATGCGCCATTGAACGATAACATGGATCATGCGATCATTTTCCCGGAGGGGGGAGGGGCCGTCACGGGGCATAACGTCGGCGCCAGCCTTGAAACAAACGAATCAAAACTTCGGGACAGTTTAAATGGTTGCACGATCTGGTGGCGCTGGACAGCTCCGCGAGATTGTATCGCCGTGCTCACGGGAGAGATCGAATCCTCGCCTTATTGGCGTTCGGATATGACGTTTGCCGTTTATTTGGACGAGCACCCCTACCAATCGCAATTGGCCGGTATTGGGATGGCTTCACGCTTCCCGGCCTATGCCGGGACGACCTATCTCTTCATGGCGGATAGTTATGACGATCAGGTCGGACTCATTACACTGGATCTAGACCTCTTCGATCCTATCACGAACAACGATTTTGACGAAGCCACGATCCTGACCGCCCCCGTGGATGCCCTGCTCATTGACAATACGGGCGCCAACAACGAACCGGGCGAGCCCGTTCACAGTCCCGAAAGCGATACAGGAGGCGGCGTATCGATCTGGTACGAATGGACACCCGACGCAAGCGGGCTGGCCAAAGTCTCCATATACAGACCTTCAGGTATTGCTCCCATTATTGCCGTATATACAGGAGACAGCATCACAAACCTGACCCCCATCGCGTCAGTACAGGGAGGATATAACACTTTTCTTACATTCCGCGCCCAAGAGGCCGAAACATATCACATTGCCATCGATTCGTTCAGCGGCCGGTACGGTACCATGGAATTGTCCCTGGAGTTCATCGAGCCTCCCGTCAACGATCACTTCGCCGACGCCTTGGAACTGACTCCCAGTTCTGAAGCCTTTGAAACGCATCACACGGGCGCGACAATGGAACCGGGTGAACCCGATCATGGCGGCGCGGGTATGAGCCTGTGGTGGAAATGGCGCGCTCCTGGAAACGGCGAAGCCTATTTAATGGATCCACAGGCTTTGTATCAAGAAACCTATTTGACGATAGGCGTCTATACTGGGGATCGGTTGGATAACTTGACGCGCGTGCCGTGGAGCGACGAATCTTTTCTACAAGGCGCCATCCAGATCGAGCACTCCCCTCCGCCTCCGAAATACGTTTTCGATGTCACTTCCGGAACCCTTTACTATATAGCCATCGATGTCTGGGATGCCCTGCGCCCCGACAGTCAACTCATTTTCGACTACAGTTCCCGGCCCGCTAATGATGACTTTGCCAACGCTATGGTTTTGCCGCCAACGGGTGGTTCATTCGACACCAACAATCTGGGCGCCACGATGGAGAACGGCGAGCCGCAAGCAACTCCAGACGGAGAAAACAAGCGCACAATCTGGTTCCAATGGACGTCCCCCATCGACCAAATCGCCCGAGTCCGAGGATGGAATTTTCATCCGAACTATACTCTATACGCTGGCGACAAAGTCACCTCACTGACTCCGGTAGCTGGAGAACACTACTCCGATGGTGGAACCTGGTACACTTCTTTTGTATTTAACGCCAAATCAGGCACAACCTACTACATCAACGCCTACTCGTGGACGCCCAGTGGTTCAACCAGTCTTAACCTGACGCCTTTCCCGCCTGCGGACAATGACGACTTCGCCAATGCGCAGAACCTTCACGGCCCCTCCGGGGAACTCCACGCCTCCAATCTTGGCTGTGGGCGAGAAGAAGGCGAACCGGATCACGGTGATCCGGCAACCGAAGGGGCCACGGCCTGGTGGAAATGGACCGCGCCGGCGGACGGTCCCGTTATTTTTGACGTATCGGAAGAATGGGGGGATGAGTATAATCGTCTGGCTGCATATCGTGGCGACTCCCTACAAAAACTGCTATCCGTCGGCTCGAAAGGCCTGCCACAGATTGAGTTCCGGGCCAAAAAGGGAGAGACCTACTTCATTGTAGTCGATTCCACGAACGTATCCGATCGGATAGCCTACTATTATTGGCTTGTCGAAGAACCAGACATAAACATTCACCTGCGCTGGTGGATGAATCTTCCCCCTGCTGTTTGGATGATTTATTGAGTCACCAGATACAGATCGAAGTGAGAGCCACCTTATGAAAAGGGCGGATAGCCTTGGCCATCCGCCTTTTTGTCATGACTGGCTCGTATTTTGTTTTTGTTACTTCGGATTTGCTTGCGCCTGGGCCAGTGTTTTCTTTTTGTAGCCTTCGACGCCGTCCTGTTGGTAGGTCAGTTCGCCGGAGATGCCGCCCTTGCGGTCGGGGAGTTGATCGAGGTTCTGGAGGCGTCCCTTGACGGCCACCGTGTCCATGAGGACACGCAACAGGGCAAAGAATGAAACCGTATCGCGCCTGGCCACCCGCAGGGTGACGTTGGGCACGCCGTTTTCGGTGAAGTCGGCGCGCGTCCCGTCTTCCGAGAACTTCTGAGCGTTGGTCAACAGGTGTCCCTCGAAGGCTTCAAGTTCCCCCCCCACCCCGGTATTCGTCGGGATGCGGATGGTGGCATCGTCGAAATCGCCCAGTTGATCCCATCCGATCATGACGACGGCGCGGTCGCGCGGACCGCCGACAATGCCGTTGAGAATGGAATGGTTGCCGGTCGGACCGGTGACGGCCGTAACGCTGAGGCCGGCGCCGAGTTCCTGAACGGATTCCGTGTAGAGTTGGAGAAACCATTCACCGATACAGGGCGTGTCGGCATAGTTATAAAGGACAATGGACGAACGGGCGCAGAGGGTTTCGACCTGGTGGAGCCAGGCGGCGAGATCGTAAGCGGGGTTGGCGCCAGTGGCCGGATCGCTCAGGAACGCGTCATGGGCGGAACGGATGCCCTGGATGGCGGCGTTGATGCGGTCGGCGGGCGATTCGTTCTGGGCCGTCACGCCCGTGAAGAGCAGCCCCACGGGACTGACGACGGAGAAACGACCGCCCACGCCGTCGGGGATGGGCAGAATGCCGAAGAAGGGGCTTTCGCCGTTCATGCGACGCAAGACGCTGGTGGCGGGATCGGGGCCTGTGGTGGCGACGATATTGTGACGCCAGGCTTCGGGATGGGTGTCGCCCTTGGCCGCATAGGCGCGAATGAGTCGCTCGCGGGCCAGGAGCATGGCGGAAATAGTCTCGGACGTACGGCCCGATTTGCTGACCACGTTAAAAGCCGTGTCGAGCAACAGGCCGCGTTTTTCCAGCATGTCCAGCATGGAAACGAGGCGTCGCGGATCGAAGGTGTTGCCCGTGAAATAGACTTCCGGCCCCAGGCCCTCGGCGCCGTCGGCCACGAGCGTATTGTGATTGGGATCGTTCAGGGCGTCGTGGATCGTGCGCTGGGCCAGGTCAGAGCCTCCGATGCCAACGGTGACGAAGACCTTGAATTCGGCGCGGACTTTTTCGGCCAGGGCGATGGTGTCGGCCACCATCGGCTCCTGCGCATGGGCCAGCGCCCAGGCGCGCAGACGCGAGACTTCATGATCCCAGCCCGCGTTGGTCTCTTCCGTCAGTTTGCCGTAAGCGTCCGCGATTTTCTGTTGCATCGTCTCGACGGCCTTGGTCCCGATGGCCTGCGTGACCAAATCCGCGCCGGCGCCGGTTTCAAGCCGGACGGGACATGCGGTGTGTTCTGTCATTTTTTTTTCTCCTATGATGATGCGTTGCTGAAGCATCACGTTTTTATACGAATT
>JADFCT010000283.1 GCA_017161665.1 Candidatus Sumerlaeota bacterium | reverse complement strand
CCATGACGTAAATGCTTCGTCCGTGAGTTCCCACGACCAGATCCTTGTCGCGGGGATGGATGACCAGGTCGTGTGTCGGACAGATGGGGATGCCGGTTTGGAGAACCTGCCAGTGTTCGCCACGGTCAAGGGACACGAAGACGCCCGAATCGGTTCCCACATAGAGAATGTTTTCGTTGCTTGGATCTTCGCGAATGACGTTGATGGATTCGGCAGGCAGATTCCCTCGGATCGATGTCCAGGTTTTGCCGAAATCGTCCGTTCGATATAAATAGGCATCGAAGTTATCGTTGCGATAGGCGCTGAAACTGACATAGGCCACGCCATCCTTATGATGGGAGGCTTCGACGCGTGTGCACCAGATGCCACGGGGAAGGCCTTTTCGGGATTCTTTCCACGTATAGCCGCCGTTTCGGGTCACGTGGACGCGCCCATCGTCCGTGCCGGCATAGAGAACGCCAAAGGTCTGCTTGGATTCGTCAAAGGCCGAGATGGTTCCGTAGGGGACATTACCTCTGACCGTGGGGGACGTCAGGGGCGGGGAAATGGGCTTCAGGTTTTCGCCGCGATCCAGGGAGCGGAAGAGGCGGTTGGCGCCATAATAGAAGACATTCGGGCTGTGTCGGGACAGGAGAATCGGGGTCTGCCAGCTGCATACCAAGGGCGGTTCATCCATTCGGGGAACACCCGGTCGGACGCTGGCATATCCGCCATCCTTATCCCGACGATTGTAATAACCGTACTGGCTGCCCGTATACACGGCGCCGTCGGGGGAGATTTCGATATAAAAGCCATCGCCGCCACCGATCCGTTCCCATGGCTCGGATTTAAGGGGCACAGAGCGGCTGGAACCTTTATACGTGCCATTGTCCTGGAGGCCCCCATAAATATTGTAAGGCTCGGCCATGTCCACGTTGACGGTGTAGAACTGGCCGACGGGGACATAATTCAGTTTGATCCAGCTGTCGCCACCGTCCCAAGTCAGGTTCAATCCGCCATCATTTCCGTTGATAATGTGTTTGGGATGGGCCGGATCGATCCACATGGCATGATGATCGACATGGACATTGGGGGCGCCCAGGGAATGGTAGGTTCGGCCGCCATCATCGGATGTCAGCAACGGCACGCCCATGACATAGATTCGGTCTTCATTGTCCGGCGCCACGCGGATTTGCCCGAAATAATAGCCAGCGATATTATAGACGCTGTCCAGATACTCGACATTCATTTTTTGCCAGGATTCGCCGGCGTCGTCGGATCGCCAGACCTGCGCGCCTTCGAAAGCCGGATCAAAGAACAGTGGATTCAATTTGCGCGCATAGGCCATGAGGTCCGTGACGGTCAGTGTTTCCGCTTCCAACTGCTTCCGAATATCGGCTGCCTTGTAGTCGCTATGGAATCGGGCCTTGCGGAGAAAGGATTCCATCTCGCTATCGTCCAGACTGAGTATCTCATCCTTTGTCATCTGCTGGATTGTGTGGGCGCTGAGGCGTTCGCCTTCGTCTTGATCCTCATCGGGCTTGGGTTTCTGGCTATCCACGAGGGCGTAGATCACATTGGGGTTGCCGGGGGCTACGTCCAACCCGATACGGCCCACATATTCGTGCTGAGGGAACCCGCCTTTGAGACGCCTCCAGGTGTCGCCCCCATCCGTGCTTTTCCAGATGGCGCTGTGTTTGCCATTTTCTTCGATATTCCAGGCGCGACGCCATTTTTCCCATGAGGCGGCATAAACGATTTGGGGATCTTGGGGATCGAGAACCACATCCACCACGCCTGTCTTCGGATTGATGAACAGGACCTTGTCCCAGGTTTTGCCGCCGTCGGTTGTTCTGAACAGCCCGCGCTCACGGTTCGAGGTGTACAGATGTCCCTGAACGGCCACAAACACGATATCGGGATTGTGGGGATTGATTTCAATCTCACTGATGTGATGGCTGTCCGGCAGTCCCATGTGGGTCCAGGTCTTTCCATCGTCCGTGGTCTTATAGACGCCGGTTCCCGAATAGTGGCTGCGGGCGCTGTTGCCTTCGCCGCCGCCCAGCCAGAGGGTCCCGGGCTGATTGGGGTCAACGGCAATGGCGCCGATGGCGATGTTATTGTAACCCTCGAAAATGGGTTTGAAGCGTGTGCCGCTGCTGCGGGTTTTCCAGAGCCCCCCCGTGGCATAAGCGACATAAAAACTGTAGGGATCGTCGGGAGCCGGAACAATGTCCGTGACCCGCCCACTCATGACAATCGGGCCGACACAGCGGAAAGAGAGTCCTCGGAAAATCGATTGCTCCGCCATGGCCTGGCGTTGCTGGAAGGATTCGAATCGTGATTCAGGTGTCGTGGGCGCGGGTGGGCGCGCGGACGGGGCCGTGATAGCAGCGCTCAGGAAAAGCAACAGTCCGGTCAGGACGAGAAGCAGATGCGGGAGCCTTCGCCCGATTCGGAAAGGCGTGTCGGATGGGTTCATGGACGTTTCTCTTTCAAAGACTGGGTGGCGCGCTGGCGACTCGAGATCTCCACTCCCCATCGTCAACGCTCGGTTGTTTTTACTGCTACCCGGAATGAGGCTCAACCGGATAATTAATTCCGGCGACCGAAGAAGCGACGTCACGCCCATGGCGGCTCGGTAATTTCGGGGTTGAATAATCGTGGGGAGCCGATACGATGACCGTCTTGCCACCTGAAGTGGCGCTTGTCGGGGGAGGATCCGGGGAATGAACGGCTATGGACGTTGGGTAATACTGGCCGGCCTGGGGGTAACGCTCTGGCTTTCTGCCGGGCGCGTTACGCTTGCCACGACCGCAATTTGGGCGTCCGAAGGGGTTTCCATGAAGGTTTTAGCCAATGGCGTCCGATTGATTGCCGAGGAAACGGCTGAAAATGAAGTCGTCGCAGTCACGTGCCTTTTCAACTCCGGGGCCGCTTCCGAGTTGGATGGGCAATTCGGAACCACTTTTTTGACGCTCCGGATGTTGCTGCGCGGGACAAAGTCCATGGACTTTCGTACGTTGACGGAGGCCATCGAATCGCGCGGGGCTTCGCTGGATGCCGGTTGTTCCGAAGATTATTCATGGGTGACGTTGGTCTGTTTGCGCGAAGACGCCCCCGAAATGTTGGAATTGCTTCGGGAGGTGATCTTCGAGCCCGCCTTCGATCCCGAAGAATTTGTTAAAGAAAAGGCCACCATTGTCGCCGCTTTGCGCCGGGCGAAGGATCATCCCTTTACGTTGGCGTGGCAGGAATTGCGTCGTGATTTGTATCAGGGACATCCATATAGTCGTTCACCGCAAGGTGAACCCGACGAAGTGGCCACATACGAGTTGTTTTCCCTGCGTCCCCGCTGGGAGACGGTGTGCCGGTCGGAACTGGCCGTGGTTTCGGTGGTGGGCAATATGACGGCCGCCGATCTGGCGGCGAGTTTTGAGAAATGGCCCGCTTCGACCAAATCCGTTCCGCAGGTGGCGGGGGTTTCCAAAAGTTTCGCCCAAAGCGTGTTTCGCGTGTTTGAGCAGGACGCCAATCAGGCGCAGTTGCTGGTCGGCTATGTGACGCCGCCGATGACCCAGCGCGAACATCTGGCCCTGCGTCTGGCATCCGCCGCTTTGGGGGAGGGCATGTCCTCGCGCCTTTTTATTGCCCTGAGGGATCGTGATGGCCTGGCGTACTCCGTCGGATCGCAATGCGCGCCCCGGTTTGGTCCCGGTCATCTCCTGTGTCATATCGGCACGGCGCCGGAAAACGTCCAGGCGGCCCTCGCCGGCATAGGGGCTCAGATTGAAGATTTGAAAAAAAATATCTTGTCGGACGAGGAACTCGACCGCGCCCGGCAATATGTGATTGGCCGGTTCCACCTGGCCCAGCAGACCAATCTGTCGCGCTCCCGTCATCGGGCCATCTGGTCCCTGGCGGGTCTGGGATATGACTATGGGGATCAGTATCCAGCCCTTTTGCGATCCATTTCGGCGAGCGAAATACGGAGCGCCGCTCGCAATCACTTGAACCGACGGGCGGTGTTGATTCTGGGACCGGCTGCCATTCGCGATGCGATGGGGAGATTGCCCGGTCAGTTCCTGGTCCCATAAGCGCGTTTTGGAACGAATCCAAATGATATCGTTCTTCCCAATTATGAAACCAAATGAAGGATGGAGTACGAATGGCGGACAACATGTTGACAATGGACACGATGATCAGTCTCTGTAAACGGCGGGGGCTAATCTTCCCGGGGAGCGATATCTACGGCGGTCTGGGGGGCACGTTCGATTATGGTCCGCTGGGCGCGGAACTGAAGAAAAACGTCAAAGCGGCCTGGTGGCGGGCCATGGTATATGAGCGCGACGATATCGAAGGCTTGGACGCGGCCATTCTGATGAATCGCGAAACCTGGGTGGCCTCAGGGCACGTGGAAAGCTTCAGCGATCCCATGGTGGACTGTCGTCAGTGCAAAAAGCGCTTTCGCGCCGATAATATGGGACGCTTCCGGATTCTCTTCGTCAAAGAGGATCAGGTGGAGGATCCCGATATCGAGATCAATGCCGAAACATTTGAAGAGGCGGTGGAAAAAGCGCAGAAGAAACACAACAATCGGTTCAACGAGTTCTTCGGCCCCCTGGCCCACACCTGTCAGCCCGGCCAGCCGCGTTCCTGTCCCGAATGCGGCGCTGCCGAAAGCCTGACCGATCCGCGTGAATTCAATCTCATGTTC
>JADFCT010000282.1 GCA_017161665.1 Candidatus Sumerlaeota bacterium | reverse complement strand
CATGAAGCCGGCTCATAAACGATCTCAAATGCGTCTTGGGATGCGGCGCCGGGGGGGCGGTCTATGCGAGACGCGATGGCGCATAAAGGAGTCAACGGAATGTCTCTGTCGGATGATTGCGTCTTCAGAATCCAACCGGGGTAAGGTGTCTGGAGCAAGGCCAGCGAACGGCCGGCTTCGGGACGCTCCAGGCGGACGCGCCATCGGTGGAGTCCGACGCGCTGCGATTCGATGCCTGCGTCGGCTCGCGCGAAGTGGGCCACCAGTCCCGGATCGCGCCGCGTCCACACGGTCGCGCTGGTCGCCGGCGCGTTGAGCCAGGCCCGGTCCGCTTCGTCCACATTGGTAGCCGAGCGCGCCCGTCCCTCGCCGGGGATATAGGGTCCATTGAAACGAATTGTTGCAAAGGCCGTTTCCAACTCGCGTTCCCGTGTGGCGGTCCACAATCCGTCCAGACTTGGCCAGTGGATGAGTTCGTCCAGGATCTCTCGGGACACAACCGCGCCAAGGGCCAGATGGTTCTGATAGAATTGATACGTGGTGTCCTGGGTCGGGATGCGCCTTTCCGGCAATTCGGTCAAATAAGGCGAATAGAGCGGCGCCTCGGCCATGACCATACCCACGCCCATCAGCCCCAGCAGGGCGGCGTCAGGAGAGGCCTGATAGAAGTTCCGATAGTACCGTTTTTTGAAATCCAGGCTCCGCGCCAGGGGCAGTAGCCCTTCCTCATAACCGTCGATGAGGGCGATGGCATCATACATGTTGTTATTGGGGGCCAGCCGTCGTCGTCGGCTTTCGACGGCTTCGGGACGCCGGTCCAAATAGGCGTCGCCGTCGTGTGGCATGAGACGATAGAGGCGTTGGTCGCCCAGCTGCGCCTGAATGTCCTGATAGAAATCCGGTCGTTCAATGGCCATCCGGGGCACGGTCTGGGCTGCTTCGGACCCGGAAAAAGCCAGCCGCAAGTCCACGAAAACCAGCAGGGCAAAGAGCCACGGAAACCCCGCGAGGAGGGGGCCGTTTCGTCGGCGATCGACGCCGGCGGTGATTGTGTCCCAGCCGGACGCCGCCAGGATGGCGAGGGCGAAGACGGCGACAAACAACAGGCGCGGGGGGGCGCGGAAGTGGCGCAGCGGGCCGATGGCTTCGGATACGGCCCAATGGAGCGGCGTGGCGTCGCCCATGGCGAACAGGACGGCGAAGACGGCGGCCACGATCCAGAACAGGCGCTCGCGCCATCGGCGCCGAAGGGCCTGGACCATTCCCACAGCGGCGGCGATCCAGATCAGGAGCCCCGGATACCATTGCGCTTCCGCGCGCCCTTCCGGGATCGGGCGCCCGTCGTCCACATGGCGCCACGCCCGGGGATGGATCCCCTGAATCAACAGCGACGGCTCCATGGCGAACCGCGCTGCATACCGCTGGGGGTGGCCGTCGGTCGGCGGCCAAGT
This sequence comes from Candidatus Sumerlaeota bacterium, assembly GCA_017161665.1. Lineage (GTDB taxonomy): Bacteria > Sumerlaeota > Sumerlaeia > JADFCT01 > JADFCT01 > JADFCT01. Next base: position 3,259 of record JADFCT010000282.1, on the reverse strand, counting down.
GGATTCCAGCCCGAAGTCGTCCAGTTCACGCACAGATTGGGGGCCGAGTTCGAGGGTGGGGAGGAGTTGCGCCCCGGCCAGAAGGGCCGCCAGGGCCACGCCGCCGCCCGCCGTCGCCCAGATTTTCAGCCAGGGACGCCGTCGCGCCTCCCGTCCCGCCACCATGGCCGAAGCCAGATAGGCCAGTGACAGTAATAGCGTGAAGACCACTTGCTGGGGATGACCGGCCAGCCATTGCAGGGCGCCGATGCCTCCGAGCCACAGGAGAACGGAGCGTGACGGGCGCCGGACACAGAACCACAGCGCCACCATCCACCAGGGAAACCAGGCGACGGCGGCCAGCTGGTTCAGATGATCCAGATGCGCCCACGTGTAGGCGCCGCACGGCAGGGCCAGCGCCGCCCCCAGCGCTGCGGAAGGCGAGGCGCTCTGACAGCGTCGCAAATAAAAATGAACGCCCGCGGCCATGAGCCACAGGTGAAAGAGTTGGTAGAGATGGATTCCAAGTATCGGTTCCGCTGGGAGGACCGCCAGCAGGTTGGGTGGATAGAGGACCGCCGCCTGCATCGTGGCCAGGAAGGGCGCGCCGCCGAAGGTGTATGGATTCCAAAGCGGAACCACGCCATCGAAGAAGGCCTTTCTCGTCAGGGCCTTCATGGGCAGGAATAGTTCTAACAAGTCCGCTCCCGGACCGATCCGCGTGGTGGTCAGGTAAAGCGAATAAAAACCAAGAATCACAACGCCCGGAACAATGGCGTCCAGCCAGAGTGGCGACGCGAAAAGCCGTGAGCGGCGCTTAGTCAATACTGTCTTCCAGACTGGAGATGAAGTCATTGAAGTCATCTTCATTCGCGTCAGAATCGGAACCGGCTTTGGGGGGTGTCGCTTCCCGGGGTTGGGCGGATTGGTCCGCTTGCATCATATTGATCCTATAGCGTAGTTCCATGAGTTCTTCGGCGTGCGGATAGTGCTCAATACACCATTCAATCGCATCCTGGGCTTCGGCAAGGGCGCCGGTTTTCAGGAAGGCTTCACAGGCGATGACCCCTTCACGAACGGCCGGGTCATGCCGGCCCGTTTCGGCGTACAATTTCATGACGATCACGCGCAGGGCGGGATCCTCGGGCAGCATTTCAATCAACTCGCCGCAGATGGCGACGGCCGCGTCCGTCTGCTTCTCCCGCATGTGGAAATCAATGATCCACTTCAAGTGCTCCGCGGCGTCCATCGGCCGACCCAGTCGCGCAAACAGATAGGCCATCTGGCGGCGGAGGCGGGCGCTTTCGGGCGTCATCATGGCCAGCATATTATAAATGCTGAGCGTATGATCCAATTCGCCCTTGACGCTGAAGTCCTCGGCTGCGGCCATATATTCGCGATACCCGTCTTTCTGTTTCCCCATTTCCAGGTACAATGAGGCGATCTTGCAGCGGGTGATGGTGTTTTCGGGACATTCCTTTCGCGCCTTGAGCAGATAGCCGAGGGCCTCCTCATATTTGAGTTCCTCAATCAATGCCTGAGCGCGATCAAGAAGCGACGCCTCTCCGCTTTTTTGTTCTCCCGACTGGAGGCGTTCCACGGCATCCGCCACATCCAGGTTCATGCACTTGGCGTACAGGACGATCAGTGGTCCCCCTTCGTGGACGGGGCATTGGGTGTATTGGCAACGGAATGTTTTTTCTCGGTTGTTCAGAACCAGTGACCGACGCACCTGGTCTTTATGGATAGGACAAAAGATGCGGATTAAGTCGCCATCGACGAAAATCGAATCCGGATTGTAGCCCATTCGAATCAACATCTGTTGCCCGTCAATGGTTTCGTTCAGCCGCTGTGCATCCGGTGATAATTGATCGCGATCGTCACTCATTAAAGGCTCCCCCTGTCGTCCCCCGTCCGAGGCCTGGTGGAATGGCGCCTCTGACATTTGAATAATGGCGACTATGAATCCTCCCTCCGACCGAGTAAAGGACAAAAAAAAGGCGCCGTGTGTCCCTCTGGCCCTTGAAGGATCGTATCGGGGGGGGGAGGGCGGCGGGTTCAATCTTTTTTTGCTGTCCACGCAGGATCCGAATATTCTATGATTCTGCATACCTTCTTGATAGACCGCTTTATCCCTCTCGTGGCGTTCCATGCTGACCCCGGCTGCCGGTGGGGGGCGATGGGCGCGTCGATATGAGGCGAAAAAGGCGTCAGACAACAGGAGCCAACAATGAGGCTGTTTGATTCGATTGTGTTTTGCGCGGGCTTTTTGATGCTTGTGGCGGGAGGGGGCTTGTCGGGATGCGCCACGCCGGTTGAATCCCGGCCCGGACCGGGGCAAGGGATGGCCAACGGCGTTCACCTCTATCTGTCGCCGGACTGGGAGTCCTTTACGCAAGCGCAGGCCGAGGGAATGCGTCAGTCAGCGACAGGGAAACTGGCCCCTGTCTATGCGCCGCTGGCCGATCAGATTGTCTCTGATTTCGATCTGGCAAACCATCGAGGGATCGGCGTGGATGTTGGGGGAGGACCGGGCACGCTGTGTGTGGCCTTGGCCGAACGGACGCCGGGGATGTATTGGATCAATACGGACGTAAACACGTACTGCTTTTCCGGTTTCGCGGAACTGGCGGATGACGCCGGCGTGGCCCATCGCGTGGGCGCCCTGTTCGCCGATGTCAAGCATTTGCCTTTTCGAGAGAACTATGCCGATGTGATTGTGTCGCGGGGGTCTTTGCAATTCTGGGGCGACCGGGAACAGGGGTTTCGGGAAATCCTGCGTGTGCTCAAGCCGGGAGGGGGAGCGCTGATCGGGCGCGGGCTGGCGGAGTCCATGTCGGTGGAATCCGCGCGGAGCGTGCGTGACGCCACGAACGGGGGCCCCCAGTATGACGCGGACAAACTGGAAGCCGAGTTACGCCGGATTCTGAAAGAACTGGGCGTTAAAGACTTCGAAATCCTCCGCCCCCGGCCCGAAGGCGCCGAGGACGTGAACTATGGCGTTTGGGCGCGCTTTCGGAAGCCATAAAACGTGGCCTCTTGTGGGCCCACTCCTCATATCGGCTCGTTCGCCCGTCGCGCTCCCCTACGCGCCAGCGAAGCCCCGGGTCATTGCCTTTGCCCAACGGTGATCCACAAATGGCCCGAATGGACACGAATACCGGCCCCATTGGGGGATTTGACGACGGGGATTTTCGTTTCCCGTCTGCCGGATTCGGACGGAAAAGGGGGGGCTCCTTGAAAGAGCCGAAGCCGGTCCATGGAATCGGAACTTGTGTTT
>JADFCT010000027.1 GCA_017161665.1 Candidatus Sumerlaeota bacterium | reverse complement strand
CCTCGGAAACGGCCAGTCTCTCGGAAAGTTTCTTGATCGTCACCCGGCCCTGTTCATACAATCGGGCCAGAATTGTGTCACGTCGTTTGTCGGTGGAAACGCTCATAAATCAGAGCCTTGCCGGATTGAAAATCACCCACAGGCGTTTGCATCGTAGATGAAAGAAGATGCAAAAAGCAAACGATATTTTGCAAATATGCTGCTTGACTTGTGAAAAAGAATTGCATAGTTTGGGTTCTTTGTCTGAAAATCCTCCCGATGAGGCCTTTTATGCGTGTAATATCTGTGCCCAATCCCGATGACCATTCGCCGTCCGTCACGGTTATTCAATGGTTCAAGAATGCCGGCGACTCCGTGGAAGCCGGGGAGCGACTGGTCCGTCTCGAGTCCGAAAGCGGTTTGATCGATCTGACCGCCCATGAGGCGGGACGCTTGGAGTCCATCCTGGTGGAAGCGGGGCGGACCACGGAGGTCGGCGCCGAATTGTTAAAATTGACTGTGAGCCAGCAAGCCGCTGTCGAATCGACGGCGGTGGCGACGGAAGCCACTTTGAAGGAAGCAACATCAATGAGCCAATCCACTCAACACAGCGGTGAAGTGATTCCACTGCTTATGCCCCAGGCGGGACAGAGCATGGAGGAGGGGACCATTCTCAAGTGGATCGTGGCGCCGGGCGATCGCATCGAAGAGGGGCAGGTGATTTACGAGGTCGAGACCGACAAGGCGACGATCGAGGTGGAAGCGGATCATGCCGGACGCCTGGCGAAGATCGCCGTTCAGGAAAACGAGACGGTCGCTGTCAAGGTTCCGGTCGCTTATCTGGCTGAGAACGATTCGGATGTGGAGGCTTATCTGGCCCAAGCGCCAACGGATACGGGCGGGCCGGCCGCGGCGCCGGAAACGGTCGCTCCAGTGGCGTCTCAGCCTGCGGCATCGCCTTCTATTGTCCCCGCGCCCTTGAGCGGCGGCCGGGTCAAAGCCTCTCCCGCGGCGCGAAAAGCCGCTGGCGAGCGTGGGATGTCTTTGGCGGCTGTCGGCGCCGGGAGTGGACCGGGCGGTCGGATTCTCTCTACCGACGTTCTGGCGGCTGACGCGGCGGGAGCGCCGGGCGAGCCGACCCGGACGCGCCTGTCAGGGATGCGCAAGGCTATTGCCCGCAATCTGGTCGCCTCGAAACAGACCATTCCGCACTTTTATATGAAGATGACTTTTGACGCGGCGCCGATGCTGTCGTTTTATCGAAATAAGAAAGCGGAGTTTAAGTGCAGCGTCAACGATGTGATCGTCATGGCCTGCGCCCGGGTTCTGCGCGAATTTCCGGACTTCCGCAGCCGTATTGAGGGCGACGAACGGGTGACCCTGCCGACGGCGAATATCGGCGTGGCGGTGGGCATGGAGGACGGTCTGGTCGTGCCGGTGATTGTGGGCGCGGACCGAATGACCTTTGAGCAACTGGCGGCGGAATCGCGCCGGGTGATTGAACAGGCCCGCACGGGCGGACGGATTGAGGGGATGGGGCAGGGTGTGTTTACCATTTCAAACCTGGGCATGTTCGGCGTTGAGGAGTTTTCGGCGATCATCAATCCCCCGGAGGCGGCCATTCTGGCCGTCGGTGGCGTTCGGGAGACCGTTATCGTTCGGGATGGCATGATGCGGCCGGGCCGTGTGATGACGGCGACGATCAGTTGCGATCACCGGGTGGTGGATGGACTTCTGGCGGCCCAGTTCATGAATCGCCTTAAAGAGAGCCTGGAGGCGCCTGACGGTTTGGCATAAGCAGACTGTGAAGAATAGAAGGAAAAGAAGGGTAGCGCATGGCGATCAAGAAGCGGCGGTTGTTGAATCTGGGGATTCCGAAAGGCGAGGCGCTTCGCGTGGCGCAACAGGCCGTTCATGGGGCCCATCAATTGGGACTGGGCGATGACGCCATTGAGGATTGCCTTCGAGAGGTTCTGGAGCGTCCCCAGGCCGCTTTAAAAGATCCCGTCTTTGACGAGTTGGCTCGGGTGTTGAGCCAACCGCGGCGCCCTTTTCCCGGCAGAAAGGATGACATTGAACCTACGGGTTCCGTTCGTTCCGGTGGTGAGCCATACCGTGTCCGGCGGGAGAACGCGCCGTATCGGATTTGGGGAACAGGGCTTGAGGAAGGCGCCTTGCAGCAGATGGCGAACGCCAGCCGGCTGCCCATCGCGGTCCGCGGGGCGCTGATGCCCGACGCCCATCAGGGATATGGTCTGCCCATTGGGGGCGTGCTGGCCACGCGGGACGCGGTGATTCCCTATGCGGTGGGCGTGGATATTGCCTGTCGCATGAAGCTGACCGTTCTGGATATTCCGGTTTCGGCTCTTGAGAGCCGTAAGGATTTTCTCATTGGCGCCTTGAACGCTGAAAAACGGTTTGGCGTCGGCGCCGGATTCAAGCAGCGCCGTCGCCACAAGGTGATGGATGAGGACTGGGATTTCTCATCCGTGGTCCGACAATTGAAAGACAAGGCCTGGCTGCAACTGGGCACCAGCGGCAGCGGCAATCACTTTGTGGAATATGGCTCATTGACCGTCACAGATTCATCCGTCGGTCTGGAGAAGGGCGATTACCTGGCGATCTTGAGTCACAGCGGCAGTCGGGGCGCCGGGAACATGATTGCGACCCATTTCAGCAAAGTGGCGCTACAGGCGCATCCCGAGATTCCCAGAGAACTCAGTCACCTGTCGTGGCTGGACACAACCAGCCATGCGGGACGGGAATATTGGTCGGCCATGGAGTTGATGGGCCGTTATGCCGCGGCCAACCATGCACTCATTCATTTCCATATCGCCAAAGCCTTGGGCGCCGACGTGTTGCTGGATATCGAGAATCATCATAATTTCGCCTGGGAAGAGGAACACGACGGCGAGCGCGTGATCGTCCATCGCAAGGGAGCGACTCCGGCTCAGACAGGCGTCTTCGGCATCATTCCCGGCAACATGGCCGATCCGGCCTATATCGTTCGCGGGCGGGGCGTGGAGGCATCCTTGAATTCAGCGTCCCACGGCGCGGGTCGCCGGATGAGCCGCAAGAAGGCGAAGCAGACCATCAATCGCAAGGAACTGGAAGCCTACCTCACGGCCCGTAAAGTCAAACTGTTGTCTGCCGGACTCGACGAAGCGCCCATGGCCTATAAGGACATCAACGAGGTCATGGCCGCGCAGTCTGATCTGGTTGATGTCATGGGGCGGTTTCAACCACGCATTGTTAAAATGGCTCCCGGAGGTGAACGGCCGGAGGACTGAGCAATACATATATACTTCAAACGCCCCCCCTTTTTCTTGATTGACAGAAATAATCGACTTTTATAATTTCACGGCGTTTACTAATACATTCATATATGGAGTCTGCAATGAAAAGACAGTCGATTTTGTTCTGTTGTGTTATGATGAATGTATTCATCTCAACGATTGTCAGTGCGCAGATCGGACGGCGATTTCCATCTGAGAAAAAGATCGTGTCCGATCCTGTGACTGGCGTTCCATTGACATTCCTGACAAGTACGCCGGGTGGCGATTCCAAGATATATCAGACGCACCGCCAATGGACCTGTGATGGTAAATGGGTGATCTTTCGCTCTAATCGCGCAGGCGGAGAGGCGATGGCTGTCAATGAAGAGACGGGGGAGATGGTCCAGGTCACCGAGTCGGGCTATTCGGGCATGCTGTGCCTGGCCGAACATTCGATGAATCTCTATTTTTTGCGGAGACAGCGCCTGCCAGTACGAGAAGGCGCCGATGCGTCTCGGTCCGAGGGTCGAAGAGGCCGAAGCGCACCCGCGCAAATCATTCGAGTTGACCTCGAAAAACTGTTTTCCGACAGCGCTATGGGCGATTTGAAAGACGCCGATGCCTATGAGCACATCTGCGGTACGATCCCAGTCGAGATGGGAACCGGCGGTGACATGGCTCTTGATCCTACTGAGGAATTGGCGTACTTTCGAGTCGGTCGGGAACAGGCTGCGAAGCATCTTCCCGCCGATGTCGAGTTATCGGCGTCATTTGGACCGCGCGGTATGGGCGCCGGACCGGCAGGTTTGGCCGGTATGAATCTCAAGACCGGTGAGGTGAAGTTTATCGTCGCGGTCCCATTTCAAATCGGGCACGTCCAGACGAATCCTTGGGTAGCCGGTGAAATCTTCTTCTGTTGGGAAACGGGTGGCAAAGCCCCCACACGTATGTGGACGGTCAAATCCGACGGCACGGATCTGCGTCCAGTCTATCCGGAAGCGCCCTACGAGTGGATCACGCACGAGGCCGTTATCACACGCGACGAGGTGGCTTTCGCAATCGTGTGTCACCGTCGTCCGGGTACTGGTGTCGATAGCTTTGATGACTGGGGCCCTTCGGGCACAGGTGAACATCCAACGGGCGTGGGCATCGTAAACCTGCGCACCCGTGAAATGCGGATCGCCGGCCAGGTTCCCATAGGCGATCCCGGACGATCGGTCTGGCATGTTCACGGTTCGCCGGACGGTCGTTGGGCCGTGGCTGACGATTTCCAGTATCGCCTCTGGATTTGCGATCGCACGTCCGGAGAAATGGCGCTATTGGCCGACCTTGGCCACAAGACAACCGCTGGCGATCATATCCACCCAACATTCAGCGCCGACAGTACTCGAGTCGAGATTCAGACAGCAATGCTCTCGGAAGACAATCGTTCGCTGAATATCTGTATTGTCCCCGTGCCGGAGAGTTGGCTCAGTCACGCTTACAGCAGTCGATTCGTTCCCTGATTGATGGGATTCCATTCAAACCAACAAACTACCGACACAGAAAGAGGTCCTCTTATGCGTCTCGTCAATATCATACGAACAGTCCTATGCAGTATGACAATCGCGGGCCTAATGGTATGCGCTTCCTCGGCCAACGCACAGCGTCAGATGGAGAAACTCGGGCGTGGTGTCGTTGCCATTAACCAGGGAGACGGCAAGGTCTTTGTGAGTTGGAGACTACTGGGCTCCGAACCGGACAGCATCGGATTCAACGTTTACCGCGCCTCGGGCGCCGGTCAGCCGGTCAAGCGGAACTCTGCGCCTTTGACGCAAGCGACTTGCTACCAGGATAGCGGCGTGGACTTTTCCCAACCGGTGTCGTATTCGGTCCGAGCGGTTGTCGGCGGCATTGAACAACCGGCCAGCGCTCCGTTCAGATTCCCAGCGAATGCGCCCGTCCGACAGTACCTGTCGATTCCACTCCAACCTGCGCGTGGTATTCCCAACGACGCCTCGGTCGGTGATCTGGACGGTGACGGAGACTACGAAATCGTACTCAAGCGTGAAGACGGCAGCCAGGATAACTCGCGTTCCGGCGCCACAGGCAGCACGACGCTCGAAGCGTATCAACTTGACGGATCCTTCATGTGGAGGATCGATTTGGGCAAACATATTCGCGGTGGCGCCCATTACACTCAGTTCATGGTGTACGACCTCGACGGTGACGGCCAGGCGGAAGTTGTCTGCAAGACAGGGGATGGCACGATCGATGGCAGGGGCCAGGTCATCGGCGATCGCAACGCCCATTACGTCAACCATGCTGGTAAGATCCTGTCAGGCCCGGAATTCCTGACCGTATTTGCAGGCAAGACGGGCGCGGAATTGACCACAACCGAATACGTGCCCCCTCGGGGCGGCGATGGTTCCGGCTGGGGGGACAGCAGCGGCAACCGGGTGGACCGTTTCCTGGCGTGCGTGGCCTACCTCGATGGATCGCGTCCGAGTGTCGTGATGTGTCGGGGCTACTACACCCGTACCGTTTTAGCCGCGTGGGATTGGCGCGATGGCAAGCTTACCCAGCGTTGGATCTTTGATAGCGACGTGGATGGTTTGGGCAAGGACGGAAAGTCCAATTCCGAATACGCCGGACAAGGCAATCATGGTCTTAGCGTGGCCGATGTGGATGGTGACGGCAGGGATGAAATCGTTTACGGCGCGATGTGTGTGGATGACGATGGTAAGGGACTTTGGACCACCGGGCTGCGCCATGGCGATGCCATGCATGTCAGCGATCTCGATCCGACTCGACCGGGGCTCGAAGTCTTCGGCATTCATGAAGGAGGACGGACTGCTGGAGCCGCGTTGTTGGATGCGCGCACGGGCGCCATCCTTTGGGCAACCGAAAATCGAGATACCGGTCGAGGACTTGCCGCGGATGTGGACCCCCAATATGTGGGTACCGAGTGCTTTGGTGGACCGGGAAGCCCCCGCAGTGTCAAAGGTGAATCCATCCGGGCGCAAGGCGGCAGTAACTTTGCCGTCTGGTGGGACGGTGACCTGCTGCGAGAAATTCTAAACAGCAATCAAATCAGCAAGTGGAACTGGCGAGAAGGCAAAATGGAAAGGATCTTTGAAGCGGAAGGCTGCCGGTCGAACAACGGCAGCAAGTCCACGCCGGCGCTGAGTGTCGATCTCTTTGGAGACTGGCGCGAGGAAGTGATATGGCGCACGGGCGACAATCGCGAACTCCGCATCTATACGACCGTCCTCCCGACGGAACACCGTTTCTATACACTGATGCACGACTCTCAGTATCGCCTGTCGATCGCTTGGCAAAACGTCGCATACAATCAGCCGCCATGGCCGAGTTTCTTCATCGGCCATGCGATGAAGGCGCCGCCAAAGGCAAACATCCGGATGGTTGAGCCAATGCTCCAATAGTGAGTAACGGTGCCAACAAGGGTACGACGCAACTGGACTGGCTGCTGAGGGGGGCTGTTTGTCTTCGGCCAACAGATTTCAGCGGTACCTTTCGACATTCCATACCTTGCAAAACACGGTGGATGATCAATCGGATCGTGGATGACCGCCCCTTGATTTGTGTTGCTGGAGATTGGTCCCATACGGCCTCAGGTGATCAGGATGATTCTGAGGCGGCCAACGCCAGAGCATTCAACCTAAAAACGGCAGTTGCTCGTAGCGAATAGACGCAAACCATTGTATTCTGATGCTTTGCGAAAAAGCCTCAACTCACCTGACGGGTGAGCCTACGTTTTTATCTCAACGCCTGAGAACACAAGCGTTAGGCCTCTCCATCAACGCTCAAAAGCCGCATTTAGGTTCAGGGTCAGGATAACTGGCGGGGCTACTCTTTCTTGACGGCGACGATGAGGGCTTGAGATATTTTTTTCGCGTGCGCCAACTGTCGGATAAAAGCCATTTCTTTGCCCATGATATCCATCGCCTTCATATTGTAGTCCAGAATTTTAAGGGCGTCCAACGTCATCTGCTTATTCAGCATACTGATATACAGGTCCATATGTTCGGCAAGGCGTTCCGTGTGTTCGGCCATATGGATATGGCAATTGGCGTTTTGGAGGAGGGCGACATAGTCGTCCAGCGTGGCCAGTGACGGGAACTTCATGAACCGCATGAGGCGCGTTCCCTCCCCCGGCGTCAGATGGCGGGGACCGGGGCCTTCCACCCAGTCGGTGAAGGCAATGACGCCGCCGGGTTTTGTGATTCGGACCGCTTCTGCGATGAGTTGATCCTTTTCGGCCACATAGCACCAGCCGTCTTCGCCCCAAACGAAGTCGTAGTGGTTGGCTGGCAGCCCCGTTTGCGCCGCGTCGGCGTTGACGATGACCACTCGATCCGCGAGGCCGTCGTCCAGACAGCGCTGTTTCGCCTCGGCCAGGGAATGTTCACACATATCCACGCCCGTCATGTGTTTGACATTTCGAAAATGAATGAGGAATCGCAAGCCCGCTCCATTGCAACAACACAAATCCACGCCCCGTTCACCGGGTTCGATATTGGATTTGTTGGCCAGATCCAAAGAGGAGGCCAAGCCGCCGATGTGAATCTGTTGGCCCATGATCAGTTCCCACAATCGACCCTGCGCGCCGTTATAGACGGCTTTGATGTTTTCCTTTCGGATGGATGGTAGCGTGCGCATGGCCGACCTCTTTACGGGAAATCAGTAGCATTCAATCGGACCCCGGCATGTCCGGGAGTCACCGGCGGACGGTTTCAAATAACGCCTGGACGCGGACAGCGATGCGCGCCGTGTCCGATGGAGAATAATCGGTTTCAATTTTAAGATACGGGATGCCCAGTTCTTCGCGCGCCAGTCGCCGGATGCGGGCGGATTCGATGTCATAGGTCAGGCAGGCCTGCCAGACAAGGTCAATCACGCATTCGGTCCGGTACTCGCGCGCCAGTCGCCGGATTAAATCAAGTCGTCTATCATTACGTGTCATCACCGAGCAAGGCAACGCAAAATACTTGCGCGCCAGGGCCTCAATAGGATCGGAGGCCGATTCATCCACGTCCTCCAAGATGGGTTTGAGGCCCACGCAGTTTTCCAGAGCCACCACCCGACCGCCGGCCGCCTCGATGATTTCCAGAGGCCGTTCGGCGCCATGGGCCATGGGGACGCCGGTCATGAGGACCCGAACGGGGGGAGGGGATTGGGTCGGTGTCGCCGTTTGCGAGCGATAGAACTGCCAAGCCGCCTCATACTGAGCCAGATCCGCTTCTTGTCCCGATATGCTGCTCTTGAAGGCCAGCAGCTCGAGACCGGTCAAGGGGGGGCGATCCCATTGCATCAACTCGGCCAGTTTCCTGCGCGCCCGGCGTTCACGATTCATCAGGGCCATGGAACGGCGGATGTCGTCATCGGAAATGGGGACCCCGAATCGAGCCGCCAGTTCCCGGCGGAGCTTGCGCAGTTCGGCCACCCAATGGGCCAAGGCGTCTGGATCATCGGGTTTTTGCGGCAGTTCCAGCACGGTCATCGGTATCCGTTCGCTCATCAACTCAGCCATTTTCTTTTTGCCGTCACACGTGGTTTCAGCGACGACCAGATCCGCCATTTCCAGGAAGGGATTGGTTTTGGAAATCAGATAGCCGTAGGTGGATTTGATAAGTGGGCACAGATTGGAGGGCAAATCTTCTTCTGCCGCTGGAATGGTTTGGGCTGAGCCACCGCACAGGCAAACGGGCACGGCGCCGGCGGCGAGGATAAGTTCACGGGGCGTGAATTCGCACAGGATTCCCACGATGGGGCGTCCCTTGGCCTTTTCGGCGCGGGCGGTTTCCAGGCAACGGGGGATCATGTGGTCAAACCATGCTCGTGGCGTCTCGGCGGTCAGGGAACAGGAGGTGGCCGGGGAACCGGATTGCGATCGGTCGCCGCATGTGCTCATGAATCGTAGTCCTTTTTGAAAAATCCATCGCGCTGCGCTTCGGCGTCATTTTCATCATTGGTTGTGAGCGCTGTAAGCCGCACATGGGCAACTCTCTTTAAATCCAACGGCGTCGCTCTGTTTGATCGTTGGATGCGCAAACAGAGCGACGCCGTCAGGGAGGCATGTTCGGGCGCGAAAGGAATCAAAGACCCTTTATGAGTTCCGGGTTGTTGGACACAACAATGTCTCCAGAGGACCGCAGTCCCTTGGACGGATTGTAGATGACCAATCCCTTGTCGTCCACCTGATCGGGGCCGACACTGTAGATGCGCCAGTATTTCAGTTTGTCGTTGCTGGTTGAAGGCGTTTGCCCTTCTTTCCATTCGTTGAATCCCACGACCTGGAGTTTTGCTTTGTCCTTCGAAAAGGGATCGACGGGGATGTCCGAGACATAGGCCACGGGCGTAGTTAACTGATCGCCGTTGAGTGGATAGTTTTTGTGATCCATGTAGTAGCATTCGATGGGCCAGTCCAGAGACGACATCATCACGTTAACGGATTCGAGGCCCTGCCGGACCTGTTCCTCATCATCCATGTCGATGGATTTTTCCGGCAGGGACGGCGCCGCCGGCATTACGACAGCGGCTGGGACGGAGAGCGTCATGGGTTCCGACGGCATGATCAAGGCGCCTCCGGGTATGGAAGCGGGCGCGGTGTTTGTTGGCGTCAGGTTTTCCAGTTTGATGATTTCATCTTTTTTCAGATTGCCCAGAAGTCCGCCCGTATCCCAGTGGACTTCCACAATGATTTCATCCCCATTATTCAGCGTATTGGGAATACTCCACGAGTATTCGCAGGTCCCGCCTCAGCCATATTCCATGGCGCCTTTGGCCAGTTCCTTTCCGCCCTGTGTCAAAATCCGCACAGCGGGGCCTTGGGCCCCATACGCGGACGTCTGTTGTCCTTTGGGGATGGCGTAGGCGCGCTGATAGACAATACCCTGTTCACCGGTCAGGCTTTGACTGACTCTGATCGTTCGACCCGACTGATAGACATTGATCTGCCAGGGATTGAGTTTGCCCAGGGCGATTATCGTGGGTTTGTCGGGCGTCAGTTCCAGACTTTGTCCCATCTGAAATTGGAGGATGTATTGAAGGCCCTCCTCATCGGTCAGCGTCAGGATGCCCGATCCGAGTTTGGTCCGTCGGCCTTTGACGGCCATCGGGAAATAATCCTTTTTGGCATGAAAGGACGTGGAACCTGAAACACCCGTCAAATAACCATCGAGCGTGAAATCTTTGGGACGCATTTTGAGTCGGCTCAGGTCCAAATCAATGGAGCCCTGTTCGCCCGTATAGCGTTGGACGATCACATCCGGCTTTTGGGCGTCCAGCGTTGTGGTGTACAGCTTCCCTTTCAGATAAATCTCGCCGCCCAGAAATTGATATTCGACATTTGTGGCAGAAGAGATATCGATATCGAATCGACCGTTACGATTGATGTCGATGAGCAGCAAATCGCGCCGACTGTCGGGCGTGAAGCCGTCCATGGTCAAATCAATCAGAACCGCCTTGCACGCCTGACCGTCAATGTCAACCGTTCCCTGATACAGGGAAGTGGGTCGGAAGATCACATACCAGGCCGAGAGAATGACGTTGGCCTCGTAGGTGGAGCCATCGGGCAGGGGCAGGGCGATGGGTTTGCCCGTCGGGGTTCCGGCCATTCCTGTCCAGCGTTTCTCATCGGTCAGATCTCCATCGCCGTTGGTGTCGAAGATCAGCGTATCGGGTCCGGCGCTGTTCGGCGTCCCAAAGGCGATAAATTTGATGGTATGGCCTTTGAAGACGGCTTGTCCGTATCGCAGATTGGCAACGCCCTGCGGGACGGTTTCAAACAGTTTCTGAGGAGTGAAGGCTACCGTTCGGTTGACCAAATGCGGGGCGCCACTCATCAAATCCGGATCAATTGGCGCCAGTTTAAAGGCGCCATATCCATGGACACTGAGTAATAACAGCGCTCCTACTATCCATAACCTGCAATCACGCCATTTCATAAAGCGGCTCCTTCGAGGGGACTCTTTGAGGCGCGACGCCCCTGTTTTCTTAGACGAGTTTAATGAAGAAATCGTGACACAATCAATGTGATTTTGGCTGATTGATTGTTGGACTAACGGATCTCCTTTTCGACCATGTCGGGATCGAAGTGAAGATGCCGGGCCAAGGCCAGCCAGGCCGTCTTGATTTTGTCGCGAGTCGAATGTCCGTCCATTTTGGGCAAATTGTGGAGTTCGAGCCTTCCGGAGCGAATATGAAACCGGTTTTGCAGTTCGTGGAGTGGAATGTGGAGCCCCAATCCTTCAATGGACTGGAGGGTGGACATGAACGATTGGATTCGATCCGCCTGGGGGGGCTCGACGATCGTTTCAAACAAGGCCAGCAGATGGCGCTCGATTTTCTTTTCCAACGGAACCTGATTGATTTTTGCGTCCCAGCGTTTGGCTTCGTTGAGGGTTTGCTCCAGGGGCTGGATGTCGCCGTCGGTGAGGAAGTCGTCGAGGGCCTTCAGGCTGTCCGAGTCCAGAACCGCTTGTGTCATGGCTAGATAAGCGGGGGGCAGGGGCGCTTGGGATTTGTTGATGAGCATCATCAGCGGGCGATAGGTGTCGTAACATTTTTTGAGAGCGCCTCGCATATCGCGCAAGGCCGATCGGATCAGGCGGTCCAGGGCTTGACGGCGAGCTTCGACAAAGAGACTGGGCAATCCATAGTGTTGTCCCGGGAAGGCGTGGTCAATGACGGCGAGTGTTTCCCGCAATGAATTTTCCAGAAAAGAATTTGTCAGTTCCGATTTCAGGCGTCGGTATTCATTAGGCGATAGCGTGAAGGAGACGTCTGCGGTCACATCGCGTCCGCCGAAATACAAGGCCGCAAAAGCGGCTGTTCGTTTTTCGGCCGTTCGATGGGACAGAATATCAATGCGCCCCACGCCCAAGGTGTTTGAACCGTCATCCAACCGCTCGGTGTTGAGGATGGATACCTCATATCCGTTGATT
Source organism: Candidatus Sumerlaeota bacterium (assembly GCA_017161665.1). Lineage (GTDB taxonomy): Bacteria > Sumerlaeota > Sumerlaeia > JADFCT01 > JADFCT01 > JADFCT01. The sequence goes on along the minus strand of JADFCT010000027.1, from coordinate 6,420 downwards.
TCGGGTGTTTCGTCGTTTTCGGCCATCGTAAACAAAATGGCGTAATGGGCGGCGACGCGATCGAACGAGACGATGACCGGGCTGACTTGTTTGTCATAGACGTCCCGACCGTTTTCGAATTCCGGCAGATTGCTGGGCGCCTTGGCCAGGAGGGTCAGGAATCCTTCTTCCCAATCGTGTCCCAGTTCGTCGGCCAGTTGAAGAACACGGGCGGCGTAGCATAAATTTTGAACCGGCTCGATTCCGGAAATTTCATCAAAAAACCAGCCGCAGCTGGTGTACATATACATCGCATAGCGTTGGAGTTCCAGCCAGGGGAGGCAGCGCCGGAGGGCTTCGTCCCCGTTGACGCCTTCCTTGACATGCTCGGAAACAAACAAGCGTCGCGCATCGGGTGTGTTTCCCAGAATGACCTGCACATAGTGATTGCGGGCTTCCCAGGGATCGGAGAGCCATTGCGCGGCTTCCGTTTCGAAGGCGGCGTCGGCTTTTTCTTTCAGGTCATCCAAGGCCTCGCGCAAGGGGGCCCTCCATCGCTGATTCCATTCCGGTTTCCCGCCGGTGTTGCAGCCGCAATCCGCCTGCCAGCGCTCCACTCCGTGGGCGCATGACCAGGCCGATTTTTCGTGGATTTCCACTTCCGCTTCCGGTGGATGCCGGGCCAGGTATTGCCCATAGTTGGTGATGGTGGCGATGTTCCGTTCTTCGATTTTTTCGATGGCGTAGGCCAGGGCCATTTCGCCGTAGCGGTGATGGTGGCCGAAGGATTCGCCGTCGTTGGCGATATGCACCAGTTGCGCCCATGTCCGCTTTTCGGAAAAGGCCTCGCGCATACGCCCCATGAAAAATTCGCCATTGTTTAGAATCCCGCCGAAGGCGATGGCATGGGAGATGGGGCCGTCATAAAAGAACAGGGCGATGGACTGGCCGTTGGGCAGATCGACATGATAGGGGCGGGAAGGATCAATGCCCGTTTTTTTGGTGTCGATCCATTGGCCCTCTTTGTCTCGAAAGCGTTTGGCCTGGGTAGGGGAGAGGAGCGTGTATTTCAGTCCGTGCTCGGCCATCAGGGCCAGTGTTGGTGTGTGAACCGCTGTTTCGGGCAGCCACATGCCCTCGGGATCCCGACCGAACCGATGGCGAAAATCCTCCATTCCCCAGATGATCTGTGTCTCCCGATCGTGTTCGGAAGCCAGCGGCATAATCATGTGATTGTACGCTTGGGCGATGGCATTGCCATGGCCCTCACGTTCCTGGACGCTGATTCGATCGGCTTCCTGAATCCGCTGATAGGTCTGTGGATCGTTCCGTTCCATCCAGGTCAACAGCGTGGGGCCGAAATTGAAGGATATGTGCTGGAAGTTATTGATGATTTTTCGGATTGTGCTTTTGGGGGTCAGTAGTCGAGCCAGGGAATTGGGGCCGTAACATTCGGCATTGATCCGTTCATTCCAATCATGAAAGGGAGCGGCGGAATCTTGAATTTCAATGCTGTCCAGCCATGGATTTTCCCTTGGTGGCTGATAGAAATGGCCATGGATGCAGATGTATCGTGTCTGTTGTGTCACAAAGAGCCTCTTTCCTTGAATCTGAATCGGTGGGGCGCTTATTTTTTTGGTATGGCTTAAATGTACTGGAACACAAAGACCGAGGTTTAACTTTTTCCGTTCGGGACACAAGCTGTTTTCCTCATTGTCCCCCCCAGCGAAAAGATGCCGATGTTGGTCGCCGCCGACGGTCGTCCGTCAGAGAAACCAAATTTTCGAACGAACCTTACGGTTCAATGCGCGTGGCCTTGAAACGGATTTCGAAGACCTGTCCTTTTTCATAGTCTCCCTGGATCTCGAATTGCTCGCCTCGGTTGCCTTTCATGGGGGTCAGTTTGTCGTAGAGTGGGACCAGAATGAAGTTATCGGTCACGACGGGTTTATATTCGGCGCCGGCGATGATCTGGATGTTTTGGATTCGGTGGGGAAGCAGGTGCGCAATGGGGCGGTTGTCCCAGTCGCCTTTGTCCATTCCCGTGATCCGGAAGGTATAGAGTCCGTCATTTTCTGTCAGCGTCTGTTGCCACGGCAGTTCCCGCTGGATCATGCGAGCCTCCCACGCCGGGTCTCCATGGAGGACGACGGTGTCGCGATCGCCGAGAAGGCTGCCGCTGGATGAGCGATTCCAGGGTTTGTCGGCTTCGCCTTGTTGAATGAGGTGATACAGGAGGGCAAGGTTATTGACGTAGTGCGCTTCAGAGAGGCTGAATCGCCCGGCCTGGTGTTCGGAGAAGTAGTCCTTCACCCCCCAACCGCCGAAGCCATAGCCGGAGGAGACGACGTAACCGACCATTTGATACACGCCGGCCGAACGCATCAGGGACAGGGCCATGCAGTCGGTCCGGTTGACATGGGCGATCAGGCAATTGCCAATGGCCAGATGAATCTTGGGATTCGGGGACTGGACGACGTGTTCGCCCCCTTCCAAGTCGAGACCGATGACCTGTCCGTTGCGACAGATGAAGCGCCCATTTCGGTAGCCATAACCTGGCATCCAGTCCTGTTCGGTGGCGTGGCCGCTGGTGATCAAGACATCGGGGCCGGCATTCATGGCCTCGACAATGAGACGCGTGGTGTCTTGGGGACACGTTCCCTTTACCGGAGCCTCGCCCGGTTTTTTAGTCCAGACGGTCTCTTTTTTCAGTTCATCAAAGAGAATTCCCTCTTCATAATGGTCCAGGGTGGCGCCGACCGTGGCGGAGAGGGCCTTTTGGACGATGAGGGGTTTTTCATATTGCGCGATGCGGAGGGCGTCTCCGGCGGTGTATCCGGTCAGAATGCCCCAGATGGCGTCCGTATAGGGATCGTCGTCCAGTTGTCGCATCAGGCCGTGGATCGCCATGACACGAGGCCGGGGGGCTTCTGCGGGTTGGAGGACGAAGCAGACGTATTTCGGAAAATATTCCGTAAGGGCCGGCAGGATTTCGGCGGGGTCGTCTTTCCAGGTCAGCAGTTGACCATCATGTTTCTTGATCAACGCCTCGGCCACCGGTTTCCAATCCGGGGCGGCTGCGGTTTCCTGGCTGACGACGACAGCGTATCGATCGGAGGCGCCCAGGGTCTGAGGGGGACAAAGGATGGCCAGTGCCATTGAGACGGCCAGGATTGAACCGGTGTGCTGCATGGAACAGTCTCCTGTATGCGGGGATAGGGCCGCGATGCTTATCCAAAGGTAGGGCAAACGGTAGGGGACTTGACCGCGTGGGCGCAAGTCGAATCAAGGGCGTTCTTCGGCGGGGCCGGATGGACAGATCGTCTTTTGATGGGGACTGGGCTGGACTTTCAGGGGAATAGCGGTACCGTTACTTTGAAAAAGGGCAACTCTGCTTGCGAGGGGGTGGGGAAGAAAGGTGGTTGTGGTTGAAAAGAATGGCACGCCCGAAGGGATTCGAACCCCTAACCTCCTGGTCCGTAGCCAGACGCTCTATCCAATTGAGCCACGGGCGCGCGAGGAAACTTTGTGTCTCCATGTGTTTGAGGAGCGGGATCATGGACTGACCTACGTCTCGTCGTCAATCAAAAAAATTGCGATCGAATGCGATTTATTTGGCAAGGTCTCTTTGCGAAGAGCGACTGGGATTATCAGGTTTACCGGAAAAAGGAACGCCGTCGGCGTTTCCACGGACAAAGGGACCATGATGGCTTCCGCGAAGGTCGTAAAAGTGGAATTCGGCATTTGCAATCCTGCTGGTCTCAGGGACATAATTTGCACAGCCTGATTTGGAAGGAGGGCCGAAATCATGAAAACGATGCGCGAAATGACAAGACTTGCCCTGGTGGGGATGATCGTCATGAGTTTTGTGACGGTGGCGTCTGTCGCCGTGGCCAAACAGAAAGTGACGGATCCGAAGTTGCAAGAGCCGAATCAAGTGACCCGTCCCGGTGGGGAAACCGGTGGACAGCGAATCCAGCCGGTCCCGCGGCCAACACAGCCGCCCGTGGCCGGTGGCGGCACGGTGATCCAGCCGCCGGCTCAAGGACCGAAGCAGCCGATTCAGTCGCCCCCGTTCCAACCCCAGGGCGTGATGGTGAATCCGCCGGTCTATGGCGCCGGCCCCGTTTATGGTCAACCGGGCGTCCAAGGGGTGGTCGTTAATCCCGGAATGCAGGGGATCGACATCAATCCCGTTCCCCCCATCTCGACGCATGGGTTGCGGGTGGATGTGTGGACGGATGATTTTGATTATTATGAAGGTGAACAGCTGAGCGTTTTCTTTCGGGCGAATCGCGACAGTTTCATCTACATATTCAACATCGACACGCTGGGGCGGCATCGTCAGATCTTCCCCAACCATTTTGACCGGGACAATTTTGTCCAGGGGGGCGTGACATATCGGATTCCCGATCGCGGCTACACGTTCGATGTGACGGTCCATGGGCGCGGCGGAAGCGAAAAGATGCATGCCGTGGCTGTCAAGGAACGGTATGACGTCTGTCAGGGGTTTGATGTTCTCCGGCCGGACGATCCCTATCCCTTGCGAACCGCCACCAGCTTGTTGCTGAAATTGCAGAGCAGCACGAGCCGACGGACCAGCAGTCGTGACTGGAGCCTGGGACTGGGGATCAATACGGGCGTGCAAGGTATTGACATCAATCCCATTCCCGGTCCGGAACCAACCTATGTCTATGCCGAGGATTTCACCTTCTATCAGGTCTATCCACGGAACTATCGGCATCCCAATCCGGTTCCCCCGCCTTGGTCGCCGAATCCGCCCCCTCGTCCGAATCCCCCGCATTATGGGGCGACCTTACGGATCACCACGGCTCCCGGCGACGCGCTGATTTATATCAACCGGGAATACAAAGGCCATTCGCCTTTGACATTGACCGGTCTGCGTCCGGGGAACTACAAGATTTACGTGGAAAAGAATGGGTATGAGCCGACCGCGGAATGGGTGCGGATCGGAAGTTCGGGCGTCGCCCACAAAAGCATTAAACTGTTTCCGCAGCGCAGACCCCGACTGACGCCACATCCTGGTCGCGATCCGGGCCCCAAGCCACGTGTCACTCCGCCGCAGTTACAGCCCATCATTCGGCGGCCGGGAGGCGACAGTACGCCTCCCGTCTTGAAACCCCGGACCGGCGGAAATGGGAATGGGAACGGAAGTGGAAGCGGTAACGGGAACAGTTATCGGTTACAGCCGAAATAAGGACCGAAGCGGTTTCTGTATCTTTGAAGGCTGAGAGGGGCGGTTGATCCGCCCCTCTTTTTTTTATGGGGGCGTTTTATCGTTGTCTCGCTTGCGCGATGAGCCATTCAAAGACGGCCCGGGCATGGGCCTCGCAGGGAACCAGTTCTTCGGGATGGTATTGCAGCCCCAGAATGGGTCGGCCGTCATCGGCTTCGATGGCTTCAATAATACCGTCGCGGGCGCGGGCGGCGACTTGCAGTCCCTGGCCCAGGCGTCCGATGGCCTGATGATGATAGCTGTTGACGCGCAATGTGCTGGCGCCGCCCATCAGTCGTGCAAAAAGCGTCTGCGGTTCGATGTCGATGGTATGAATCCCACACGGCACAACGGCCCGCTGCCAATGGCCCACGGCGTTGGCCGTGGTGTCGGGGATATGTTGGATCAGGTCGCCACCCAAGGCGATATTGATGGCCTGCGCGCCTTTGCAGATTCCCAGGATGGGCAGGTTCTTTTCCATGGCCGCCAGAATCAGGGCCGTTTCGGTGCGGTCGCGATAGGGATCGATTCCGCGAATCTGTGGATGGGGTTCGGCGTTCATATATTCCGGAAGTGGATCGCCGCCGCCGGTCAGAATCAATCCGTCCAGCAGGTCAATCACTCGTCGGGCGCTGTCCTCGTCGCCCATGGGCGGGATCATGACGGCGGCCGCATTCCACGCCTCAACGGCCATGGCATATTCCTGAGGGCAGCCCATCAGGACATCCTGGCTGCGCCCCCGTTCGGCCGGCATGAGGATGCGCCCGGTGGTCAGGCCAATAAGTGGTTTGGACATGGCATAAAAGCCTTTCCGGATTGGTTCCCCGTCCAAGGCGCCCCAGCGCATTGAAATTTCCGGGTTAATAACCACACTATGGTGATTTGAGCACATAGCCCCAAGCCGGTGGAAGCAAATTGTGGGGGCCTTCGATCCACAATTCAGACGTTAATTCGTGTAAAAGTCAGGTGTCGGATGGATGTTCTTTTCGCATTCTTGCCCTGTCTTCCATTGAAATAAAAGGGTTTACGCGTCTTGTCGCCTCGCGACGCCCCGCATGGAAAATACATCTGCTGAAAAAGTGGAATCAATTATGCTTATGAATGAATGGAATCGCTCTGGGCGCGTGTCTGTCTGCGTCCATTTATCAGGATTCTCACGATTGCGGTTGAAATGATCGTACGATTTTGTTCCAATCGGATCGTAA
>JADFCT010000281.1 GCA_017161665.1 Candidatus Sumerlaeota bacterium | reverse complement strand
GACGGGGAGTATTTTATCGAATACCTCGGCAAGACCGGCGAGACATTGCCGGATCGCCCTGTCCGGTTGGTCTTCAAGCATCGGGATTTCCGATCGACGGTGAACGTCTCACTCAAGACGGACGCCAATGGTCGGATGGCGCTGGGTCCGTTGCCCGATATTGAATGGATCCAATCCGCTCAAACGGGCAAGTCCTCGGAACCGCAGGCCAATCATTGGAAGCTTCCGGTCAACCAATCCCGATACGCCGCACATTATCACGGGACGGCGAACCAACCCTTACGGCTGCCGTATGCCGGTGAGATGACCCAGGTGAACAGTGAGAATTTCTCGCTATTGATGCGCAACACCCACACCTACCTGGCCGACGTCCTGGAGTTTGTCCGGATTGAGGACGGCATGATTGTGCTGGAGGATTTGCCCGCCGGCGACTACAGCCTGTTTCTGAAGGACGCGGGCCGCGAGATTACGATTCGAATGAATTTCGAGCCCGACCGCGTCAAGGGAACCCAGTATCTCTTGTCGGACAGCCGATGGCTGGAGGTCGTGGATCCCGCGCCGATCGGGCTGGCGCCCATCACGGTCGATCCCGATCGGAAAGCGATTCAAATCCGTGTGCAGAACGCTTCGACTTATTCGCGAGTCCATGTGTTCGCCACCCGCTTTATTCCGGCGTATCCGCTTTTCGATAACCTGGGCGGGCTGCCGCGTCCGGAACCCTATACGATTCGACCGGCGAACGAATACTCGACATTTGTGTCCGGCCGCGACATTGGCGACGAATATCAATATATCCTGGAACGTCGGACGGCCCAGAAATTCCCCGGCAACATGTTGAGCCGGCCGACGCTGTTGCTGAATCCATGGGAATTGCGTGAGACAGCGACCGGTGATCAAAAAGCGAATGTCGGCCAAGCGTGGGATGCTATCGGGACAGAAGCCGACGCCCAGGCGAAGCGGGCGGAGAGTCAACGCGAACAATCGGTATCGGTCGAACAGTTTGCCAACATGGATTTCCTCTGGAATCCGTCCGTCGTGTTGACCAATCTGAAGGCTGACGAGAAGGGGCTGGTTTCCATTCCACTCGATCAATTCGGCGACCGACATCATATTCATATCCTCGCCGTCGATCCCAACGGCGCGGTCTATCGTCAGTTCAGTCTGTCCGAACCGCAGGTGGCGCTCCGGGATCTGCGGTTGCGCGACGCTCTGACGCCGGACAAACACTATACGGAACAAAAGAAAGTGACGCGCCTCAAGAAGGGCGATGTTTTTGAGGTTCCGGATATCACCACGTCACAATTTGAAGTGTACGATTCGTTGACCAAGGTCTATGGCCTTTATGCCACTCTCTGTGGCGATGCCCCTGTGGCCGAGTTCGCCTTTGTGACGGAATGGCCGACTCTGGACGATGCGAAGAAGCGTTCCCTGTATTCCAAATATGCCTGCCATGAGTTGAATTATTTTCTCTATCGAAAGGACACGATTTTCTTCGAGAAAGTGGTCTGGCCCTATATTCTGAACAAGAAGGACAAGACCTATCTGGACCGCTGGCTTTTGGGCGAGGCATTGGACGATCAACGGGCGGTCTGGGCATACAATCAGTTGAATACGGTGGAACGGATTCTGTTGTCGAAACGCATCCGGGAGGAAGGGGAGCGCGTGTCACGGGCCATTGCCGATCAAGTGTCGCTGATCCCGCCCAATCCCGAACGATTTAATTTCCTGTTTCGGACGGCGCTTCAGCGCGGGGCATTGGAGGAACTGAGTCAGGTGGCTTTGGGACGTTTGGGGCTTGTTGAGCGGATGAGTGGTGGGGAACTTTTTAGTGCCATTAACCTGGATAGTAGTGTGGGTATGGCCGGCGGGGGCACGTACGGTGGCGCTGGCGGGAGAGCGGGCTTCGGAATGATGGCGCCGGCTTCGGCAGCGGCGCCGGCTCGGCCTTTGGCGGATCAACTGGCCCTCGAATCGTCCCTGGTTCGGTCGCGAAAAGGTGTTGAAAGGGGCACGGCCACGCTTGCAAAAGCCAAGAGCGAATCCGCTCGGCAGTGGGGCATGTCGCTGGGAGACGCCGATGGGGATGGTTTGGCGACGGAACTGAATCTGGGAATCGTCAATGGCGTCGTGGACGACAAACGACTGCTTTTTGAGGAGGAGCGACGCGCGCCAATGACCGGGGAATCTGTTGTGACCGAAGGCGTGGCGGTTGATTATTACTTTGCAACCGATGCCCTGGAACGGGAGCATTTAGCCCGGCAACTCTATCGCTCACCGGAACAGACCAGGGAGTGGGCGGAAAATAATTACTACCACCTCCCCATCGAAGCCCACAACGGGTCGCGCGTGGCGATCAATGCCTTCTGGCGCGATTATGCGGCCCATGTGGCCGAGGGACGGGAAGAGCCCTTCCTTTCCGAACATCTGGCCGAAGCGCACAGCAACTTTACGGAAGTCCTGTTCGCCCTGTCCGTTCTGGATCTGCCCTTTGAATCACCCAAGCATGAGGAATCCATGGAAGAGCGACGCTTTAACATGACCAGCGGCGGCGACGCCTTGGTGTTCCAGCAGGAAATATCTCCGGCCGAATCGGCCGAGGATATGGCTTCGATTCTTGTGAGCCAAAATTTCTTCCGTCAAGACGACCCGTTCCTTGTGGAAAACGGCGAGCGTCGGGACAAGTTCGTAACGGAAGAGTTCCTGACCGGCGTCGTGTATGGGGCGCGCATCGTTATTACCAATCCCACTTCGACACAGATGAAGGTCGATGTGCTGACGCAAATTCCGCTGGGCGCCCTGTCGGTTCAGAATGGCAAGGCCACCGATGGGCGTCGCCTGACGCTGGACGCATACAGCACACAGGTCTTTGACTATTACTTCTACTTCCCCACGGCGGGAACCTATCCGCAATATCCGGTTCATGTGGCCCACAATGAAGCGCGCATCGGTTCGGCCGAGCCGTTTGTTTTCAATGTGGTTGATGAACCGAGCCAGATCGACAAAACGTCCTGGGCCTACATCTCGCAGCGCGGCTCGGTGAAAGACATTGTGGAATTCCTGGAAAAGGAAAACCTCTATCGCATCGATCTTGGCCGGATCGCCTGGGTGATGAAGGACAAGGCGGCCTATCAAACCATCACTCGCCTGCTGGATGGACGTCATCTGTATCATCCGGTGCTCTGGTCCTATGGGATCAAGCACAACGATCCATGGGCCGTTCGCGAATATCTGCGCCAGACGCCGTCCATCGCTGATCGCTCCGGACTGGTGATTGACAGTCCGCTGTTGACGCTGGATCCGGTGGAGCGGCATCGTTATCAGCATCTCGAATACAGCCCCTTGGTTAACGCCCGCGCCCATCGACTGGGGCGGGAGCGGGAAATCGTCAATGAGCGCTTTTTGACGCAGTATCAGAGTTTTCTGAAAATGCTGACCTATCGGGCGCGTTTGACCGCCGCTGACCGGTTGGCGGTGACGTACTATCTCCTTCTTCAGGACCGCGTGGCCGAGGCCATGACGTTTTACGAAAGCGTCGAGGTCGATGCCCTCACGGGAAGCGAACTGCAATACGACTACCTGTCCGTCTACATGGCCTTCTACCGCGAGGCGCCCGATGAAGCGGAAGCCATTGCCCGGAAGTATGCGGAGTATCCTGTGGAACGGTGGCGGAACCGGTTCGCCGAAATCCTGGCTCAGGTGAAAGAAATCCGGGGACTGGCCGATCCGTCCATACTGGATGAGGAGAATCGGGATCAACAGCAGACGCAACTGGCCGCCGGCGCGCCGACCCTTGCTTTCGAGGTGGAAGGGGATGAACTGGTTATCACGTACTCCAATCTCACCGCGTGTGTGGTCAACTATTATGAAATGGATCTGGAACTGCTTTTCTCGCGCAACCCCTTTGTAAAGCAGGATGGGGGACAGTTCTCCTTCATTCAGCCCAACGAGACGCAAACGGTCCCACTGCCAACCGAGGCGACCACACACCGTGTTGCGTTTCCTGACCCCTACAAGAAACGCAACATCATGATCGAGGTTGTCGGTGGGGGACAGACAGTGAGTCAGCCCGTCTATTCCAATTCCATGAATGTGCAGGTCATCGACAACTATGGTCAGGTCTACGTGACCCGCAAGGACGAGGGAACGCCCCTGTCGAAGGTGTATGTCAAGGTGTACGCCCGGATGCGTGATGGCTCCGTCCAATTTTACAAAGACGGCTATACCGATCTGCGCGGGCGGTTTGACTACGCCTCGCTGAGTACGAACACGTTGGACCATGTGGTTCGTCTCAGTCTGCTGGTTCTCAGCGAGTCCGAAGGCGCCGCGGTTCGCGAGGCGAATCCGCCCCGACGGTAATCGGAACGCATTGATCCCATCGTTGCCGCCGCTCTTCAATTTATTGGAGAGCGGCGGTTGCTTTTTCGAGATACATCAAATAGGCTGCATCGATGAATGATCACTACGGAGGCTTTCTGATGAGAGGAACGAAAGACGGTCGCGTCTTCACCGGTGTTTGGATTTTCGGCGCATTACTTGGAGTCATGGTCGCGTTCGCCCCATGCGGTTCAGCGGCGAACGACACCGTCCCCATTCGCGCGCTCACGAAAGGTCCTCGGTATCACTGGTTTTCGTATTATGACAAGTTGCAGTTCGATCCCACGGGGCGCTTTGTGCTGGCGATGGCCGTGGATTTTGAGCATCGCTCGCCCCGGGCGGACGATGTGCTGGAGATCGGTATGATCGATCTGAAAGATGGGGACCGCTGGATTCCGTTGGGACAATCGACCGC
>JADFCT010000280.1 GCA_017161665.1 Candidatus Sumerlaeota bacterium | reverse complement strand
CCCCCGTGTGGACAACAAAGGGCGGCGGAACCGATGCGGCGTCCGGGCCGACGGGAACAACGGTTCCGGCTTTTTCATGGGCCGGAGGCGCCGTAAAAGAAGAGGGCATGGCCGCTGGTTGCGCGCCCAAAGGCGGTGTCTGGACATTAACGACCCGGTTGAAAAACAAACTCGCGTCACTTGGCATTGCAGGCGCCTTGAAATCCGCAAGGGGTTTCAGGGTTTCAGGCCCCGAGGGGGAAGCGTCCGGGCCCGATTTCACGGCCGCCATCTTCAGTTGCTCGGCCAGGGAGGCTTTGTGTTGAGGGGATGCGCCCCCCTGAGCCGCCTGTTCCGCCATCTGCCGCAGAGATTCCGAGACCACGGCTTGGGTAGCATTGGAGTCCGAAGACGCGTCCACTGCCGACGCATCGGTCATCGCGTCAGGGGGAGCGGTCGGTTGGGGGCCGTCCGCTTCGGCGCGATGGGGCTGCGCGTCTTCGATCTCAATGCCGGGCTCCTCCATCGCCGAGGGCGCTTGGGGAGAATCGCCCATGGGGGGCGGGGATTCTTCGGCGCCAGACGATGTCGGGGCGGAAAGGGTTGGTTCTTCGGTCTGTGAAACGCCGGACGATTGTGTCGTGTCGCTTTGGGATGCGGAGTGGGGGCTCCGTTCCTTGAGCGCCGCGACAATCGCGTGAAGCGATTGGGACGGCGTGGGGGGAGGGCCTTCTGTCTCTGAGTCCGTCCGGGGCCCTTCCGAATGGCCCGCCGCGGAGGCCCCATCAGCTTGCGCGCCCCGCGTCCGGTTGCTTTCAGCCGGATGGTCCCTTGTCGAACGCGAAACGCTGACCCGCGGCTCATTGTCTCGACGCGAGCCGTCCGCGTTGCTTAGAACCTCGCGCGCGGCCCGTCGATCCATGGCCTGATTGAATTCCGCTTGGAAAATTCCATCAGCGCTTCGATCCCAGTCGTCCTGTTTGGAACGGCTGGACCGGGCCATCGGAGCCGCCAGATCCAGGATTGGGGAAAGCGTTTTGTCATCGAGTCGGGAATTACTCAATTTCAATGGTGGGACGAATGCCATTACCGGATCCCATTCCTGCGAGATCATGCCGCTGGCGTCCGGTCGGTGGATCAACGAATGGCGCGTCTATTGCGAAGGGTTGGTTGGAACGTCGGGATCGACGCGGAACATGGCCTGGGTGATTTCCACCGCTTTTTGTTCCGTATCAATGCTCAAAGCCATGGCTTCCAATACTTTGGCCGCCTTCTTTTCGTCCAGCAGCTTGAGCAATTCAATCGCTTCGAGCGTTTCCAGCCCGGACATGGCTTTCGCAGCCGCTTCGGGCTTCATCCCAACATACAAGGGCGCCATTTTTTTCAGCGTTTTCAGCTTGTCGCCCTTGAGACCCTCATACGTCGTCTTCAATTCGTTCCGTTTGGCTTCCAGGTTGAGCAGTTTCGCCTCAATTTCACTGCGGATGGATTCCAAATCCTGCCGCTCGCGAACTATCTGCCGTTCCAACAACTGAAGAGCCGCTTCTCTTTCCCTGAGAGATTCATCCGTTACCGGCGCCATCAAAGTCCCTGTCGATGTCGCCTGATCCTGACCGGACATACTTTGCGATGCGGAGTTTTTTTCCCCATCCAGCATGTCATCTCCAGTAGTAACAGGATTCGTTCCAATCGAAGGCTGCCTCGTTGTGGCGGTGTAATACCCCCCGCCGAATACCGCCAGCCCCACAATCAAGGCGAGCAGGCCCTTAATCAGGATGCGGGTCAGATTTCCCATCACTTCCGTCCCTTTCAGGTAGGCAGATTATGCCGTTCCATGCTGCGAGTACGAGAAAATGGCAATATCATCATACCGCTTCCGCTCGTCCGCCTGTTCATGGAGGCGATATTCTTCCGCTTCCGTCTTTTTGAGTTCCTCCATGACCTGTTTTTCCCGGGCTTTCTCCAGGAGGAATTTGCGCTTTTCATCCACGATGGCCTGGGCTTCAACGCGCTTGGTCTCCATGGCGTCGATGCGCTCTCCCAGATCCCGGGCGTAGTCGGCATACAGTTGAAGTCGGGCCGCGTCATAGGCGCGCTCCAATTCAAACAGTCGCGCCTGGGCCGAGTTGCGCAGTTGCAAATACAGCAGGTCCAGGTTCTGTTCAATGGCCGCCAGCGCGTCCTTGGCGTGGGCGAGTTCCCGTTGCGCCGATTCCTCATAGCGTTTCTTGACATCCAATACCGGTTCGAGTGAGAAGTGGAACATGTGTCGTACTCCTGAAGGTATCAATCCGTCGTTATGGTCTATTAGTTTCTCGCCGGTTTCATCGGGGGAATGGTTCGGCGCGCGACGTCCGCCTGGGCCTGGGCATGAACCTGAGCGGCCGCGCACAGACGGGTCAATGAGTCGATGCACTGAATCAGGTCGGCCCCCTCTTCCATATCCTGCCGCAGAAAACCATTGATGGCCGGCATCATGGCGATGGCTTCGTCGATCTCCGGATTAGACCCCTTGGCATAGGCGCCGATGTTGATCAACGTTTCCGCTTCCCGATAAGCGGCAATCAGGCTGATAATCTTGCCGGCCAGCGCCAGATGCTCTTTGGGACAGATTTCACGCATCAGGCGACTTTTGCTGGCCAGCACATCGACGGCGGGGAAATGATTACGATCCGCCAGCCGACGGGTCAACGTAATATGTCCGTCCAAAATGGAGCGACACGCGTCGGCGACCGGATCATTCATATCATCCCCCTCCACCAACACCGTGTAAATACCTGTCACGCTGCCCGTTCCCCGCCCCATGCCCGCCTGTTCGAGCAATCGTGGCAAGAGCGCCAGCACCGACGGGGTGTAGCCCTTGGTGGTCGGCGGTTCGCCCACCGCCAGGCCCACCTCCCGCTGCGCCATGGCGAAACGGGTCACCGAGTCCATCATGAGCAGGACATCCAGTCCCTGGGAGCGAAAATAGTCGGCAATGGCCGTGGCCATGAAGGCCCCCCGCGTTCGAAGCAAAGGGGACACATCCGATGTGGCGGCGATGACAACCGAGCGTTTCCGTCCCTCTTCTCCCAGATCCCGCTCAATGAATTCCTTGACCTCTCGCCCGCGCTCGCCAATCAACCCGATGACATTGATATCGGCCGACGTAAACCGCGCCATTTGGCCGAGCATCGTGCTCTTCCCCACCCCCGATCCAGCCATGATGCCCACCCGTTGCCCCACTCCACAGGTCAGCAGGCCGTTGATCACCCGTAAGCCCAGGTCGATGGGGCGGTCAATCCGCCGTCGCTCAATGGGGTTGATCGGATCCCCGTAAAGCGGCCATTCCTCGCTGCATCGCGGGGCCGGGCGTCCGTCCAGCGGATCAGCGTTCGCATCCAGCACGCGCCCCAGCAGTTCCCGTCCCACCCGGATGGTGGGCGAACTTTTGACGGAGACAATCTTGCTGCCCGGATGAATGCCGCGCATGTCACCCAAGGGCATCAGAATCGCCTTTGCTTCCTTGAACCCCACAATCTCCGCCTGCACCGGCATGGGACGATGGGGCGAATAAATATCGCAGAGCCGACCAATCGACGCGTCCGGACAGTGACCTTCGATAACCGTGCCGACCACCTGTGTGACTTTGCCGGCCACCTGAATCGTATCGGTTCCCTTAATGTGTCGGGTCAGGGCCGCGGTGTCGAAAGTCGCTTTCATGAATCACCCTGTTCCCCGGGCGCCTCAACATGGACCGGCGTCTCCGTTTCCGACGATTGGGATTTCCCTGAATCCTGAGAATGGGAGCCCAAGGCCTGCGACAGGATCGCCAGCTGCGTCGGCAAGGAGGCGTCGATGGTCCCCGACTCCGTTTCCACCAGCACGCCCCCCCGCAGGACATCATAATCCGCTTGCAGCGTCAGATCCTTGCTGTGGCTGGCAAACTCCGGCAAGACGCTGCCCGACTGCTGGAGATATTCGATATCCATTGGATGGGCGCGGATGAGGATTTTGCCACCGGTGACCGTCCGCTTCAACGCCTCACGGGCCACATTGACCACTGTCTCAGGATGGAGTTCCAATTCCTTGCGTAACAGATGAGAGGCGATGACGAAAGCGACTTGAATCAGGTCGCCCTCCATTTTCGTGATCAAATCCTCATGCGCCGTCAGGAGCGACTGGGCAATCGTGTCCAGGTTCTTCACCATCGGTTCGAGAGTTTGTTTGCCCAGTTCCTTCCCCTCCTGCTGCCCCTGTTCAAACCCCAGCCGATACGCCTCTTCCGAAATGGACTCCGCCTGGCGGGTGGCTTCGGCCAGAATGCGTTCCGCCTCCTCGCGCGCGTGTTCCACCGGATCAACCTCGGGTTCTTGAGAGGCCATGGCGGCCAACATCGCATCCACATCCTCTTGCCCGGTCCGTTCGTCGGGAGAGGGCTCGTCGGCGGTCGCCTCTTCGTCCGATGGCGCCTCCTCAAGCGGACCCGTTGCGCCCGGACGATTTGTCAGAACAAAGGCATGTCCCGTCATGGACCCTTCGGCGGACGCGTCTTCCGGAGCAGGCTTTTTCGTCTCCGCCTCAGCCGGCGGCGCTGGCGACGCGGGTTGATTCGGCGCTCCAATCGTCACGGATCGCTTTAGGGGTTCGAGCCGGGGGGAGGCGACGGTGTTTTTTGGATTATACGAATGAGTCACCGCTACCTCCGCTGGCCAGGAAGATCTTGCCTTCTTCTTCGAGTCGGCGCGCGATCTTGACGATTTCCTGTTGCGCATGTTCCACGTCGCTCAGGCGCACGGGGCCCATGACTCCCAGTTCCTCTTCGATCATCTGTGC
>JADFCT010000279.1 GCA_017161665.1 Candidatus Sumerlaeota bacterium | reverse complement strand
CCAATCACGCAGGCGTGCTGACTCGTCGCTGTCACCTCAGCGATTCGATCCATATCCGCCAGGTCATTGAGCACAAACACCCGGGCGCCATCGGCGCCGGGCAGCGGGGGGCGAATCGGCGCCGCGCCCGGTGCCAGAACCAGCGTGTCGTAAGTCAAGGACACTGTCGCGCCCGAATCCAGATCCACAGCCGTTACGGTTTGCGCCGCCCGGTCGATCTGGGTGACTTCATGGCGTGTGCGCACATCCAGCCCATACCGCGTCGTCAACCCCTGTGGCGTCTGTACCGCCATCCGGCTCCGGTTCGTAATGACACCGCCAATATAATAGGGCATGCCGCAGTTGGCAAACGACACATCCGCGCCTTTTTCAAAAACCACGACATCCAGCGAGTCGTCCAGGCGCTTCAGTCGCGCCGCGCAACTCATTCCACCGGCCACACCGCCGACAATGATCACACGCTTAGCCATCATTTTCTCCATTAGGGGATGTATCGCTAGCGTCGAAACTGATCCAACACGGCAAGCAGATCATCCATCAATTTCCGGCGTTCGCTTTCCTTATCAATGAATCGGGTCAACGACATCTGCAAGTGAGCGCGCA
This sequence comes from Candidatus Sumerlaeota bacterium, assembly GCA_017161665.1. Classification (GTDB taxonomy): domain Bacteria; phylum Sumerlaeota; class Sumerlaeia; order JADFCT01; family JADFCT01; genus JADFCT01. The sequence continues at coordinate 4,192 of JADFCT010000279.1, read as the reverse complement.
GCATTTCCCGTCCCAATGAATGCAGCGCGCCGGCCGAAGCGCCCACCTGCTTCATGATCTCATAACAGTTGCGTTCCTCTTCGATCATCCGACGGATGCCGCGCACTTGCCCTTCGATCCGATTTAAACGCTTCAATATGAGCGCGCGCGCTTCCTGGTCGCATTCAGTCATTCTCTGAGGCTCCTGTACGCCCAATTCGTCCAAAGCATTATTCCCCGATAGTGGGAAGAACCGCGCCTCGCCGTCGCCTCCCGGCGAGCACCGCCGACGCGTCATACTTATAAAGCCTGGTGAGTTTATCAGGTTCTATCCCAGTTTTTCAATGGAATTCCCGCCCCAAGACGCGGTCGCCCCAAGGGCGGGGACGCGCGTCTCAAAGACGACGACAGCAACAACGGATGCAGACAACGCAAAAAATGGCTGGTCTTATGGCCTTGCCTTCTTTTAGGGTGTCATTGGTTTTTTGATGAGTCGATTCGAAACCTGTCAAAAAGGACTTTGATGATCGTTCCATTTCCTGCATGAAGACGTACACCCATGTTTAATTGGATTCTCACCACCATCGGATTGTTCCTGGTCTGGCAGTTTATCTGCTACCTCGTGCGTATCTTTTCGACGCATGAAAACAGCGACACGGGCACGTTGATGGTTGGCGCCGCCGTCGAGGGGGTCTTTACGGCCCTGTCCGTCCGCAAAACGAAACATTTCAACTACTACAATGTGCTGACGGATCAGAAGAAACGCATCTTCAAGTGTTTCACGGACACCAAGCGGCTCCAGGAAGGCAACGCCTATTTTATCTCCGCCCGGATCAAAGGCTACAACGCCGTCGGCGGTCTCAAAGGCGCGCACCTGCACATGGTTCGCATTGTGGGACTTATGATCAAAGGCGAGCCACAACCGCAAGGCCAGGCCGACCACGACGACGCGTGCCTGTATTGGCAGGGCAAGGCCATCACGCTCGAAGAGAGCGGTCGCATCCCCGAAGCCATGTCCCTCTACGAAAAATGCGTTCGCAGCAAAGACAAACGCTTTGCGCCATACGACCACCTCTCTCAACTCTATCACTCCCTTCAACTCTATGACGACGAAGAACGCATCTTAAAAGACGCCCTCGAAAACACGGATGACGAGCCGGATGTCAAACACGCCAAATTCAGCGAGTACACCGCCCGCATTCAGGAACTGAAGCGTATCGAAGTCATCCAGGCCGCCACCAACAAGCAGCAATATGAGGACAGCAAAGGGAGCGCGGAACCCGATGAGGACAGCGACGACTTCTTTGTCGAAGATGCCGAACTGACGCCGGCCGAGCGAACGGCCCGAGCCATTCAGGCGCATCTGAACCAAACAGACGCTCCGCCGGAAGACGAAGAATGGCGGCCGGACGAAATTGAACGCCGCGTTCAGGAAAAAATATCGCAACTGAACCAGGCGGAAGCCAACAACGCCGTGGCCATGCCCGACGAATCCCAACCCCATGGCTGAGCCGCCAATCGATTTCCAATCCTTCGATGTCAGCCGCTGCGAAATCCAATGCGCCCAGCTATTGACTTTCGAAGCGGCCTTCCATATCATTCATCCCAGCAAGCAACAGGAATTTGAATAAAAAGGGTTTGCCCATTGTGATAGAACAATTATTTCAGATACAGGACCCCGCCGCCTTTCTCGAGGAGTTCAAACGTCTCTGGCAGGCCGATGCGGACAAGGAGCGTCTGCTTCGCAAAATCTGCGTCCGCGTCGCCCCGAAAATTCATCGCGCAGAATATAACGCGGGGGACACTTTTGGGTACATGGGGTTGATCGCCGCCATCCAGGCCGGCAAGTGGATGCCTCCGCCGGTGCGGATGGATCCCGTCATTCAGTCCCTGTGGGCTATTGCCGATGAGCCTCTGTGTGAGCCGTTCGCGGGGGTGACCGCGCCAACGGACTGTGATGAAGCCACCCTGCGCCAGTCCCTTCAGGAAATCTGGGCCGCCGGCGACACCGGCGCCGTGTGCGCCTCCCTGCGAACCCTGCCTGACGCCGTGGCCATGGAATCCGTCACGCCCTGGCTTTTTCGCCAGACCCTGACCGACGCATGGGACTACGGGCGGCGTTTTGCCTACATGGTTTCGGCAACGCGGCTCTGCCGATGGGCCCAGTGGGAAACAGGCGACATGCTCCTGTTTCCCGCCATCCATTACTGCCTCAACGCCCCCCATGAGGATGGTGACATCGAGTGGCTACGAACGATCCTGGACCACAACCCCATCCGACAAGACCACGTCTCGGGCGACGGCGACCAAATATCGGACACCCAGGCGGAATACCTGACGCGCCTCGCCTTGAGCAACGACAGCGAAGGCCTCGTCGCTCACAGCCTGAGCATCCTGTCCGACGGCGCCGGAGCCCGCGCCCTGCTGGACGGGCTGATCGTGGCCGCCGCGCGTTTGATCGACGGCGCCGACATGCGGGAATGGTACGCTCCCCTCAATGCTTTTATCTATCTCGGCGCGCTGAGTGATGTCTTTGAGGAATTCGATCCCATCCTGCAAGTCGAACTGGTCCTGTGCGCCGGTCTCCTGATTCAACAAGCCGCCGGGGCATTGGAACACCTCAATCTCGACTCAGAGGAAGCCATCATTCGCGAGCGCGAACCGATGGTATCCTTTGCCGTCTGGGCCAATCTGGCCCAGGCCCTCGATCAAAAGGATGAAGACAAAGCCTTCGCCATCATGGGTTCGGCCGTGGGAACGGGCTTTGATGAACTCACCTTCGCCTCCTTCCTGGCCACCTACGCGTCGCGCAATGACGGACGGCTATACGGAACGCTGGATCTGCAATTTGTCTGCGCCGCCATCCTGGCCATGACCCGCGCCATGCCGGATGTCAAGACGCGCCTGTTGGCGACGATCCTCCGATTCCTCAGCCGCTGCGACAAGGACCATGAACTCTGGCGTCGAATCAGCCAAGTCTTCTGATCCCCTCGCGCGCCGGGAGGGCAACATGGTTTCCGCTGGACGGCGACTCGGACAATCGATAGACTTTTCGGAATCCTTCCACCGTCTGGAGTAAACGTCATGGTTTTGTCTTCTGAATTTGGTAAACTCTGGTTCATCGCCCCCATGCTGGCCCTTCTAACAAGCGGATGCGCGCTGTTGGATTTCAAGAACGGAGCCCTCCCGCAATCCGGCCTCGTCCAAAGTGAGTTTATTTATCAGGAGGCGCCCTTCCCGGAATGCCACGCATCGACCATTGTGGAGACGCCCTATGGATTGCTGGCCGCCTGGTTCGGCGGAACGGAAGAGCGCAATGCGGATGTGGAAATCTGGATTTCAGAAAACGAAAATGGCGTCTGGACAGAGCCGCGTAGCGTCGCCAACGGCATTCAACACGATCAAAAACGCTATCCTTGTTGGAACCCTGTCCTCTATCAGATCCCCAACGGCCCGGTGCAATTATACTACAAAGTGGGACCGACGCCCCGCGAATGGTGGGGAATGCTGACAGAATCCGAGGACGGCGGACGAACCTGGTCCTTTCCCCGTCGGTTGCCCGAAGATATCCTGGGACCCATCAAAAACAAACCCATCCCACTGACCGATGGGACCCTCCTGTGCCCATCCAGTTCCGAACAGGACGGATGGCGCGTGCATTTCGAGATCACACCGGACCACGGGCGCACATGGAGCCTCGTGGGCCCCGTCCATGACGGACAGACATACAGCGCCATTCAGCCCACGGTCTTCACACAGAGCGACGGCTCCCTCCTCGCCCTTTGCCGCAGCCGCCAGGGACGCATCGTACAGGTCACTTCCCAGGACAACGGGCGCGCCTGGAGCCCCATGACCGCAACGTCCCTGCCCAATCCCAACGCCGGATTCGACGGCGTCACCCTGCGCGACGGTCGCCTCCTGTTGGTCTATAATCACACCCCCCGCGGACGCTCCCCCCTCAACGTCGCGCTCTCTGACGACGACGGCCGGACCTGGCAGAGCGCCCTGATCCTCGAAAATGAGCCGGGCGAATACTCCTATCCCGCCGTCATCCAAAGCGCCGACGGCCGGGTTCATATCACCTACACCTGGAAACGTGAAACAATCAAACACGTGGTCCTCGACCCCAACCGTCTCGAGCTCCGGCCGCTGTAAGATGATGAAATGTGAAACGTGAAACGGCCATTCGGCTGCGCCCTCGGAGGGGCAGCCT
>JADFCT010000278.1 GCA_017161665.1 Candidatus Sumerlaeota bacterium | reverse complement strand
GGACACAAGACGACCTGGGTATGGAAGGTCAGATCGTGTTCGACCATGAAGTCCAGCAGTGGCGTGACAGGGGTCGGTTTGGGGCGCCCCAACAGCCGTCCGCGCAGGACGGGATCAATGGCCTGAACGGAAATATAGAGCGGCGCCAGTCGTTGATCGGCAATGCGCTCTTGATCGGCAGCGGTCAGATTGGTTCCGGTGATGTAGGCCCCATGCAGAAAAGACAATCGATAGTCATCGTCGCGAATGAGCGCGGAGGCTCGAACGCCCGCCGGCTGTTGATGGACAAAACAGAACACGCATTTGTTCCGGCATTGTCGAATTTTGAAGGGCCGCAGTTCGACTCCCAGGCTGTCACCATATTCCTTGTCAATCCGAACCCGTCGCATTCGCTCACCCCGTCGAAATGCGATATTCAATTGCTCATCGACTTCATGAAAGCGCAGATCGATGGCATCGCGGATGGGTTCTCCGTTGATGGTCACGAGACGATCGCCGACGCGCACCCCGGCCTGTTGGCCAAGCCCATCGGGTTCCACGTGGTCGATAATCACACCCGAGGGGTTTTTCGATGGAGACGATTTCGCCATCACCGCGCCGCTCCACCGTAAATTCGCGCCAATAGCCGGCAGACATCCGGAAGGAGACGTTTGGTTTCGAATTGGACAAATGGATAGTGATCGTTCCGGCCATAATAGGCTACCGTCATTTCCGCAAAAAAACTTTCGGCGTCCCTCAGCGCCGGGTGGCGGGTTTGGCGGCCGTCGAAGCGCAAGACGTTGTCCAGATGTCCTCCCTTGACCGTTTCCTGCCAGGCCTCGGAGACCAATTGTTTTTCTTCGGACGAAAGGCGATGATAGGTCACGCGGGCCAGAACATTGAGGATTGCGAAAGGCTGGAGGGCCTGCCATTGGAAGAAACGGTCCGTCTGGCCGATTTCAACGCTGCCGAATTTTTCGGGGTTCAACCCGGCGCGCGTCAAGGACTCGGTGGTGGTGTGCGCGGCTATGTAAGGGACCGCCGCGTCGTTTTCCTCGAGCCAAATGGGAATGCTTCGCATTTTTTCGACGGTATGGGTGGGCATGTAGCGCTCCACCAGGTGGAGTTTGGCCTCCAGCAGTCGGAGGATTTCATTGCCATAGCCCCGGCGCCGTCCCAAAACCGGATCCACCAGGACCTGCCATCCATTAATGGCGCGGCGCCCATAAACCCGTGTGGCTTTAAAGGGTCCGGACAACCCAGAGGCCGCCCCGGTCGTCGTCGCATTCCCATGACCGGGGTGATCCAGGAAGGCGGCCAATTCCCTTTCGGTCATCCGAAGGGCATCGTCATCCACACCCCACAGGTCGATGAGGAGTTTCTCCATGGTGGGATCGGCTTCGCGCAGTTGGGCCCGGACAAAGGGGTAGAAGTCATTGGTTCCGAAAAACGCTTCCGAACTTTCGGCAAAGTATTCCATCATATTGTTCATGCCATAATGGCGCGTTTTGTCCGAATATCGGGCCAGGACCGCGTCAAATTGCCCGCTGGACTTGGCCTGCTGATAAACGCCGCTCAACCGGCTGTTGCCGTAATGACGTCCTTCGCCCAGGATCGTAAAATCATAGGCATGGGTCAGTTCATGCAAGACCATCCATGGCTGATGATAGGCCGCGAAAGGGAACGAGCGCCCCCTGCCGATGCTGATAACCGTTTCCAGCCCCTCCGGCGACGGATAGCCGTGTTCCAACAGCCAATCGGCGCGAGGATGATAACTGGTCGCGACGGCCGTATCGAATTCGATCCAGAAAGGAATCCGTTCCCGCGTACGCGCGGCGGCTTCAGGGGGCAGGACGAGGCGGCTCATGTAAAGCTGGTGGCGGAGATGCGCCAGGGCCCGCTCCATTTCCGCCGGGTGGGCGGCCAGATCGGCCTGATTGATATAAACCGTCCACCCCTCCATATTGCGCATCTCAAAAGATTCCATCGGCGCCGGGGCAACCGGACCGGTTGTGGCCCGGTCATCCGTGGCCGGTTTGGGGGCGCCAATAGCGAACGATGGGATCAGCAGGAGCAAAACAAAAAAGTGGCGCATGGGTATTCCTCGAAATAAAGTCCAACACCTCGGAATAAATAATCCAGATCTGAGGCCCGCCTCAACGCAATTCGTTTGCGGGGTATCCGTCTTTTGACTCATACGGCGTACCGTACCGATTTAATTCAACTGCGCGGATCGTTGATGCGCCCTTGCGTCGGTTGAATCCACTGCCCAACGAGGGCCAACCGGGGATAGCCTTCGGCCCTGTTGTCACCCCCAAGTCTCCAATCCTTTGTTTCCGGAGTCCTGACCGGGGACAACGCTTGCGCATTTTTTTCACACGCCAGATTCCCCCTCTCGACACGAATCTGCGCACATAACCCAAAAATCATGGTTTTCTTTTGCCTTTAACTGGAACGGCTTTTGCGGAAAGGATTGACTTAAGGGCCCCGGCATTCATAAACGTCGGGATATCTTTTGTTTGCATGGGACGTGGCATCCACCACCCCCAAGAGGAGACAATGTGATGAAAAGCAAATTCTACGGTTCTTCGGCATGGATTCTGGCCATGGCGCTCATGACCACGGCGATCCTGACCTCCACTGCGCAACGTGGCCCGCGCGGTGGCTTCGGCGGCGGAGCGCCCTTCACTTCCAAATTCGTCCCGATGGATGAAAAAGAAACGAAGATCCTCGGCGTCATGGAAGAACTGATGGCAAATGAACAGTACCGCAATGTGCCACCCCAGGATGGACAGGTGTTGCGGGTGCTGGCTCAGTCCATCCACGCGCAGCACATCGTGGAAATCGGCACATCGACCGGTTACTCAGGTTTGTGGTTCGCCATGGCCCTGCAAAAAACAGGCGGCAAAATGACCACCTACGAAATCGATAAGGGACGCGCCGATACGGCCAAAGCCAACTTCAAGGCAGCCGGTGTGGAAAACATCATCACGGTGGTGTTGGGCGACGCCCATGAGGAAGTCAAAAAACTGGACGGGACCATTGATTTGTTGTTTCTGGACGCGGACAAGGAAGGGTATATTGACTACCTGAACACACTGATGCCCAAGGTTCGTTCCGGCGGCCTCATCGTGGCGCATAACATCAACGCCGGCATGGCCGATCCCAACTTCATCCAAGCCATCTCGGACAAGGCGGAGCTGGAAACGCTGTACATGCAGGGCATGTCGATCACCATGAAGAAGTAACATTTCATACAATAACAGGAGAGAACGATGCGCCCCATTAAGAAAGAACTGACGCTGCTTGACTCCACCTGCCTGATTGTTGGGATTATCATCGGCGTGGGGGTTTATCAGATGTCGCCCGCCATCGCCCAGGGGGCAGGCGGCGGGTGGCAGGTTCTTACCATCTGGCTGGTAGGCGGGTTACTGACCTTGTGCGGCGCCATGACGTACGCCGAACTGGCCACGACCTACCCCCACGAGGGGGGCGACTATGTTTTCCTCAACAAGGCATACGGGCCTTGGGCCGGTTTCCTGTTTGGCTGGATTCAGATGACGGTTGTGCGTCCCGGCGACATCGCCGTCATGGCCTTCGCCGTGGGGATGTATGGCATGACGATCTATGATCCGTTGAATGGCGCCAGCGCGGAATGGTCGCAAACCCTGTATGCCGCCGGGACGGTCCTCATTCTGACGGTAATCAATGCGTTGGGCGTTCGGCAGGGCAAATGGACACAGAATCTTTTAACAGGAATCAAGGCGCTGGGTCTGCTGGCCATTGTCGCCGTCGCCTTCAGCGCCCCGGCCGAAGCTGGCACGCCACTGGAGCCTCTCCAGGGGCTGCCGCTCAGTCTGGCGCTGATTTTCGTTTTGTTTTCTTTCGGCGGATGGAATGAAATGGCCTATGTTTCGGCGGAGGTCCAAAATCCCGACCGCAACATCGTTCGCGCCCTGGTGTTGGGCGCCCTGTCTGTCACCGCGCTCTATGTCCTGTTGAACGGCGCGTTCCTCTATACGCTGGGATACGCCGGATTGACCCGATCCGAAGCAGTGGCCACAGACGCCATCGCCACGGTATTTCCTCAAGTTGGGAGCCGGCTCATTGCGCTGTTGATCTGCCTTTCAGCGCTGGGCGCCGTCAATGGGTTGATTTTCGCCGGAGCGCGCATCTCGTTCGCCCTGGGAACGGATCATCCATGGTTCCGTCTGTTGGGAACCTGGAATGCGCAACGAGGCGTGCCCACGTCGGCTCTGCTGGTTCAGGGCCTCATCGCCGTGGTTATCATTGTGGCGCTACGGAACTTCATGGAGGCCGTCATTTATACGGCCGCTCCCGTTTACACCTTTTACCTGGCCACGAGCGCCGCATTGTTCGTTTTGCGCCGCAAGGATCCCGATTCGCCCCGTCCCTATCGCGTCACGCTTTTTCCATTCACCACGCTCATCTTTTGTGTGACGTGCGGCTATCTGATCTACAGCGCTGTGACCTACAAACCAATGATCGCCGCCGCGTCCTGCGGCATCTTGCTCCTTGGGGCCTTTGTGTATTTCATCAGCCCCCGTTCGGCGCGCAAAGCCTGACCCCCATCCGTCCCCAAGCGGAGGGTCCCACCGCCCCGGCCGTCATAAAGTGATGGCGCGGGGCGGTTTCTTTGATTACACTTCCTTGTCCTAGCGTCTAAACGCAGTCTCATTTTATGTCAAGAAAGGATGGTTCCAATGCGTGTATTGACACGATCCCTCCCCAGGGTCGGGATGGTTCTCTTATTTATCGGCTTGTCCCTTTGGGCCAACGCCGCGGCCCGTAACGACTGGGAAAATCCTCGTATGATTGGCCAGAACAAAGAAGCCCCTCATGCGA
>JADFCT010000277.1 GCA_017161665.1 Candidatus Sumerlaeota bacterium | reverse complement strand
GGTTACTTCCCCCAAGACAAAGATGATGATGGAGTATTTAGGACGCCATACGGCCAAACTGGAGCGCCTGCTTGAAATTTATGAGCAGGACCAGAATAACAAATTGCTTTCCACATGGGTTCAGTTTCCCATGGATCTTGTCCAGACGAAGCGTCTGGCCAGTGTCATTTTCACGCCGGACATGGACGAAAACGCCGTGGTCGATATTGCCATGAGCTTTCATGAACGCTTGATCGAGTTTTACATGTATATCAGCGAACACACGTCCAGCTCGGAGGTTCGTGATCTGTTTAACAACCTTACGGAAATCGAAACCGAGGAGGGACGTAAAGCCGCAACGTGCGCATGGGATATGTAAACGTTGCGAAAAGGGGATTTGTGTCAGATCGAGGAGCGAATTCCGACGGGGTTCGCTTCCCTTCATTTAAGGCTGCCCAACCGCGTGAGCGTCTCGGGGCGGGATGGGATTATTCAAACCGGTTGAAAACCACCTTGATGGCCTGGCCCGTGGCGAATCGGTGAAAGCCTTCGCTCCATTGATCGATTGAAAGCCGGTCCGATATAAGAGGCGCGGCCTTCACCAGGCCGAGGGCCTGAAAACGGAGCGCCCCCTGCCAGGCCAGATTCTTTTGACTGAAGGAACCGGTCAGTTGAATTTCTTTGTACACCACCTGATCCAGATCCAACCGGATGGGGGCGCCGTAGATACCGATTTGTGTAAAGCGGCCCTGCGTTCGTAGAAACTGAAGGCATTGATTGGCTGCCGATTCGGCGCCGGAACATTCCAAGGCCACGTCAACGCCCAGGCCATCGGTGAAATCATCAATGATCGGGGCAAGTGCCTCACGGTCTGTGACGACGACCTGATCGGCGCCGAGTTCCAGTCCGAGAGCCAGACGCGGGCGACTGCGTTCGAGTCCGGTGAGAAGGACGCGGGCGCCGTTCGCCTTGGCATATTGGACCGAAAACAATCCCATGGCCCCGGCCCCGGTGATGAGCACTGTTTCGCCAGCCTGAATGCCCCGCCCATCCTGGATGGCGTGATAGACGCAGGCGGAAGGATCCGTCAAGGCGCCGGACTCGAAATCCACGGTATCGGGCAGGCGATGGAGCCGGATGGCTGGCACGACACAGTAGCGCGCAAAGGCGCCGTCAAAGGCATATCCGGTGGCCAACCGTTTGCCACAAAGATTGTAACTGCCCGTGAGGCAGGACGGACACCGACCGCAGGCAATCCGTGTGTTTTCGGCCGTCACGCGGTCGCCCACCTGCCATCCCGTCACATCGGGTCCCATTTCGACAAGGCGCCCGGCAAATTCATGGCCCAGTATAAAGGGAGGACGGATGGGAATCCCGATGTCCCCTTTTTGGATATGGAGGTCGGAACCACAGATACCGGCCGCTTCGACCTGAATCTTGACCTCGCCGGGTCCCGGAGGGGGCGGCTCGGGCACGTCGCGCAGTTCAAGGTGTCCGGGGCCTTCCGCTGTTTTGACTATGGCCTTCATGATGACCTCTTATTCATCATCGGGACGGTAGTGTTGCCGTCCGGCAATGTTCGCGTGTTCCTGGAGCGCTTTGATGAGAGCGCCTAAGTCTCGGTTTTTCAGACACTTGATGATTTTCTTGTGGATGGGGATGGTCTGATACGGACTGGGCATTTGGGGGGAATAATCCTCCCCCATAAAGACGAACAGCGGTTCCAGGATGTGCGACATGGCCCCAACGATTTCATTGCGCGACGCGGACAGAAAGAGCGAATGGAAGCGGCGTTCGTGTTTGTATTGTTCCATGATGTCATCCTGAGCGTTTTTGATGTCGTCCAGGATGCCTTCCAGAACCTGAATTTCCTCATCCGTGATATGCTCACAAATTTCCTGGGCCATTCCCAGTTCGATGGCGTCGCGATAGGCGGACACATCACGGAACAGCGCCCGCGGCATTCGTTTGCAGGTCAGGAGGCGTTGGAGGCCGATCAAAGACGGATCGCGTTTCAAGCGCATTCCGACACGCTGGCGGCTTTCGACAATGCCGAGGGCGCGCAGGTAGCTGGTGGCCTCGCGCACACTGTTTCGGCTGATCCCCGTCTGGGCGCAGATTTCGGTTTCCGTCGGCAGCGTCATGCCGATTTCGCATCCCTCCCGTCGGATATAGTGGAGCAACCAGTCAAGCACTTCGTCAACCGCCGTGCCGCGCCCCTGCATTTCAATCAATTTTGCCACGTTAGACCGCCTTTATGAAATCAACTGGGATTCAATGATTGGTATGATGTCTCTGTTATCCGTCTGCAAATTTTCACTAACGGAATAGACGGTTCATTTAGATGACATGATCGCTCAATTGCAAGGGGATTTGTCGTATTATCCCATTTATTCGCATTCGCGCCATTTGAGCGGTTTCCACTTAATTATCCTACCGGCGCCTGTGGGCGGGCGTTACGTCGGCGCGACCAGATGGCCGTCGGTCGGTTGACTGGAGAAAAGTTGTTTTTCCTTTAGGCGAAGGGAACTTTTCGAATCGTTGGCGCGTCAAATAGTGTTGAACAGCCGAGGATTCGGTGTGATGCTGTCTTACGATCTGAACAGGGAGGTCCCCTTAAATGTTGCAAATTGAACAGACGCGTTCCAGAAGATGGTTGATGGGCTTGGCCCTTTACTGGATGGCAGGCTTTATAGTGTGCCAAGGTGGAGAAATTGGTTTCGTCGAGAAATTTGCGTTGGCGCCGGATCGCGAACAGGCCATTTCGCAGCTCATCCCCGGCACGCCGGAGTACTACTTCTACCAATGTCTGCATTTACAGAATGAAAAACGCTATGACGAGGTGGAGCCGGTCCTTAAGACCTGGATTGCCCGTCATGGCGCGTCCAACCTGGTTCAGGAAATTGAAAATCGACAGATTCTGTTGCGATACGATTCGCAACCGGAAGAGTCGCTTGAGGCGCTCCGGAAACGTTTGAATCTCCAATTCAATCATCAGGCGGATATTGCGCGCACGCCGAATCTGCCGACGCGCCTGGATCCCAAACGCATCAACCGTGAAACGTTATTCAACGACCTGGGGAAAGATGCATCCCATCAAAATCGCTATGAATCCCATGCCATTGAATGGCTGATTGCGGAAAAATGGGACGCCCTCAGCCTGGCCAATCGCCATTATATCCTGAGTCAACTTCAGCGGCCGGACATCAAAGGGCTTGCCGCGCGCGTTGTGGAAGATTTGGGGTATCGGGAGAGCCGGGGATTTGGATCCCTTCCTGTCCATCAGAACCTGCTGCTGCGGCAGTTGGAGGAAGTCGTTCGACTCAAGAGCGACTTGTTAAATGATTCCAACTTCGTGAACATCTATTTGAGCAAGCTGATTCCAGGGCCGGCGACGGATTGGCGAGGCCATACGCCCGAGGCCATTCAATCACGGGAGAACACCCTCAATAATTTCTGGATGTTCGCCGAGCGTCTCAACAAGTCGCACAATTCGTTGAAGGCCCACATCCTGTACCACCGCTTGATCCACGACCGGGAGCAGGGCGTTTATGACCGGGACCGTTTCCTGACCTATATTCGATTGCCGCGGAATGCGCCGTATATGTCTCGGGAGTACCTCACTCAGGGGCAGAGCCGGGGCGAGGCGGTCAACCTCAATCACGACGCGTCTCAGTGGACACAATTGGCGCCGGTCGGATCGGATGAGGATTTGGTGCGGGACTATCTGGCCCGGTTTATCCTCGAAGACGGCGATGGCCGGGCCTTCGCCGAAGTCATTCAGGATATTTATCTGAAACGGCTGGTGGCCGAAACGATGCTGCTCGCCGGCAAGGGCGATCCGGAGAAATGGTATTCGGATTTGCCGCCCTCGCAACTACAGGCGCTGAAGGATCGGGTGGATTTGGATTTTCTGCCCTCGAACCGTCGCCATTACGAGGTCGGCGAAACGGTGAAGTTATCCCTGGCCGTCAAGAACGCCCCTCAGATGCTCATCAAGGTCTATGAAATTAATACGGCGAATTATTATCGGCAACATGGGCGGGAGATTGACACGAATATCGAACTGGACGGCCTGGTGGCCAATAGGGAACGGGAACCGATTGCGTATGATTCCGTTCCGTTGCGGCGGATTGTCCGGGACTATGAATTTCCCGAAATCCAGAAGCGTGGTGTGTATGTGGTCGAGTTTATTGGATCCGGCAAAAGCAGCCGAGCCTTAGTCCGAGTGGGGCGGCTTCGCCCGATTGTGCGCACGGGTTCCGGGGGGCAAATTCTGACGGTGGTCAATGAAAAGAACGAACGGGTCTCCAGCGCGACGGTATGGCTGGATGGGCAACTCTATGAATCGGGCGACGATGGAGCGATTCGGATTCCCTTCACTGGCCAGCCAGGCCGTCGGCCGGTGGTGATTGAGGCCGACGGTTTCGCCTCGTTGGATCATTTCAATCACGAAGGCGAGTCGTATAACCTGATGGCCGGTTTTCATGTGGATCGGGAGGCTTTGATCGCACAGGCCAAAGCGAACGTACTCATTCGACCGGTTTTGACGGTGAATGGAACGATCTTGTCGCCTAAGTTATTGGACGACGTTCGGTTGACCATTGAGTCGACGGATCGATTCGATGTGTCAGCGACAAAGGAGGCGCCGGATTTTGAGTTGCTTGAGGACGGGGAATCGACCTATGCCTTCACGGTCCCCGAAAACCTGTCACGCATCCGATTTACATTGAAGGGGACGATTAAGAGTTTGCGCGAGGGGAAACCGATCGACCTGGCCGATTCGGCCGAATTCACGCTGAACGGTATTGATAAAACGAGCCGCACGGGCGATCTGCATTTGCTCCAGTCGGACGGGGAGTATTTCA
>JADFCT010000276.1 GCA_017161665.1 Candidatus Sumerlaeota bacterium | reverse complement strand
GGATGCAGGTTCCAGAGGGAAATATAATTATAGCGATAGCGGGCGAGGGTGTCGATGTACGCGCGCCAGAAATCGAAGTTCCACATTTCGGGGATATTGAACTGCGCCGCGTCACACGGGTCCGTGTAACTGGGCGTGCGCAGGTCGAGGGGGATGTTGAACTTCGTTCCGCGCAAGGCCATATAGGGATTCTGACGGCCCGCCCGAACCTGATCCAGTCCCTGGACGCGAATGATTTCAGCCACTTCGAGGCCGCCATACATGAGGCCGGCGGGATCGGCGCCGATAATATGGATCGTCGAGCGGTCTCCCTCCTTTTGAACGTGAATGGCGAAGCCTTCCAATTGGAGTTCCGGTTCGGATCCTTTACGGGCCACTTCCAGTTCAATCGTCACGTCGCCCTTGCTGCTTGAGTCACTCAAGGCGGATTGTATCTCCTGAGCCGCAAAGAGGGCTTGGGGGCTTGGACTTTTGATGTCAACGGCCACCGCCTGGACGGCAAGCGGCGTCAGCGACCATAAAACCAGCGCCGTCAACAGGCAGGCTGCGCCCCCCAATGGGTGGATGGCAACGACGGGTCGGCGACATGGTTGTTTCGATGGCTTTCTCATGATCAACCCCTCCTGGCGATACGGGAACATTATGGCTGCACAATTTCCTGACGGGATTCGTTCAAAATGGCCTGAGCATGGCGAGCATAATGGCCACGCAGATCTTTGGCGTATTGGCGCAGGATCTTTTCAGCCAGTCCCTGGTGGTCGCCACACCGATAGAGGGCGCGCGCAATCACCAGTTCGCGCAAAGAGGCCTCGCGGGTCGTCGTGTCCACATGGCTGGCTGGCGTAATTTCAATGAAGCGCTGAATGTCGGTGACAGCATGTCCCTGCATGGCGGGTTTGGAAAGCAGTTCCGCCAGAACCGGCGCCGCCTGAGGATCGGCGATGTCGCCGAGGGCGATGGAGACGGCGCGGTGATGGGAAAAGGCTTGGGTCGCGTCGAGTTGGCGCGCCTTGTGAAGCAGGAGATCCAGCGTCTCCGCGTCTTTTCGACCGGACTTGGCCAACGCGACGATCTGACTGTCCACAGGGCTCATGGAAGGGCCGAACTGACCCATGCCCGTGTACTTCCAACCTTTGTCCCATTCTTCGGCCGACCGGATGGATGCGGCCAGCGTTTCAGCGCCGGTGGCGTCTCCGAACAGCCCCAGCGCCTGGGCGATCATCAGTTTGGCGGCGGGTGAGGTGGTCTCGGCGTAGGCGGCCCGCAGATGGGGCAGAGCGGCTTCGGGATTAGTCATCATGACCGGGAGGGCTTCTGGGCGTGTCGTCAGTTCCCCGACGGCTCGGGCGATTGCGGCGTCGCCGGGAAGCGGGGCGTCTTCATCCCGCACGGCTTCGGTGGGAATAATCCCCTTTGTGACCAGTTTCCCTTGCAGTTCCTTGATATCAATGGCGCGCACGGTTTTGCCGGATTGGGCGGCCATGGCGGCGGCCAGCCCGGCGGCATACCCCTGATTCTGGATATCGGGTTGCATTCGGATGACGGGCATGGCGTCACGGTGGGCGCTGACGCCCAGTCCGGTGACCAGGATGCCGTCCAGCCCCTTGGGCAAGAGGCAGCGATACGGGACATGGGCCGTCAGGGACGCGCGGTCCGGCGGACGGAGCAAAAAGGTGGGATCAATGGTGAAGCCATGGGAGTCAAAATTGCTTTGCCCGATGTTGATCGTGTCCTGGAATGTTCGAGCGGTGTAGATGTCAACCGGTGTCAGGAAATAGTCGCCCACGATCTGACGGCGCTCGCGGGTGTCGATCAGTTGTCCCAGATCATACTGATTGGCAAACTTGACGCGGCCGACCACAAAGGCCCGCCAGGAATCATAGACATCGGAATCGTCCACAAAGGTGTAGTCGGTATTCGTGTAGCCCGCGCCCATTTCGCGCGGCGGCAGCCCTGTGCCCTGAATGGCGATGTGGGAGGCGTCTGTGTAAACACACTCGGCGCCGGCGGCAGCGGCGATGGCCGATGCGCCCGTCGAATCGATGACGGACTTGGCCAGAACCACGCAACGCCCTTGAGGCGTAGCCACCACGACGCCCTTTACCTGATTGCCGACCACATAGGCGCCACATCCCATGGCGCGATACCAGATATCGGCCCCCGCCTTGCGCAATGCCTGCCGATACCATTCGCTCTTTATTGCGGGCGGCCAGGAGCCGGAGGGCTTTCTTCCTTTGCCTTCCAAGGCGACGACGCCTTCATCGATCTCTGTGGTGAAGCCTTTGCGATAGCCATGATAGTAACTGCTGATCAGACCGGCCGTTCCCACGCCGCCGAGTTCATTGAGGTATTCGATCACCAGGGTTTTGGCGCCGGCGCGCGCCGCGCTGATCCCGGCGGGCGCGCCGCCCGTTCCGCCTCCGACGACGACGACGTCATACTCGCCCCAGACCGGTATGGGCCCCTCGGGCGCGAGGACCGACTGGGAACCCAGAGATTCCGGGCGGACAAAGGTTTGGATGTCGCGAGATTCTCCCGGAAGGAAAACGACCGGTCCCTCCATGCGGGACTTGAGCCGCGATGGGACAGCGATGTCTTTGCTGTCACGGGCTTTTCGGGCCAGCCGACGTCCCAACTTTCGCCCCTCTTCCAGATAGGCCAACGGGCGCATGAGCGCTTCGGCCTGATCTGCTGGCAAGTCCCCACGTGGCCCTAGAACCCAAATGGACTTTCCATTGGCTTCGACGTTGCTTTCCAATCGATCGACCGGAATTTGAAAGAGGATTTCGGAAGCCGACAATTGCTCGGGTGACCAGGTCAGGTCTCGGGCGACCTGTTCACAGCGGGCCAGGGTCGGGTAAGCGCTGTCCGATAGGGGCAAGGTCAATGTGTATTCATAGGCCGGATGTGAAGAGCCGTTGCCGCCGACTGCGGCGGTGGGGAGGGGTTGAACGCTCAAGCCTTCTCCGGACTGAGGCGTTCCGCCCACCACGATGCGTCTGAATGGCTGCGATGCGGCGGGAGCGTCTTTGAAAGGCAGCCCAGCCAGTTCGGCCACCATGGCGCGGGGCGTCACGTCGAGAATCGTTTTCGCCAAAATTGCCTGACGGCCGGAGCGATTGACCAGCGTCACGCCGACGACCCGACCGTCTGCCTCCTGGAGCGTGTCAACGGCATAACAGCCATAGAGAAACTCAACGCCCGCGTCAATCAAGGCCTGATCCAGAACGCGCTTCACCTGCATGGGGCTGGGTGGTGTCCTCTGTTTTTTTTGCGGTTGTTGCGGCTTTGAATCCGCCACGACGATTTCACCCAGCAACAATCGGCTGGTCCCTTCCACGCGCCGACAGTCCAGGGCGATATAGCGGACGGGGCGGTCAATGTCCCCGCGGCAGCGGATGGCGGAACTTTCATAGCCCCCCATGCCTTTGAGCTTGTTGTCGATGCGTCCGGCCGGACGCATCTGATCGAGGCTCAAACCAGCCGAAACATCCACATAGTCCAGTTCGAAATCGCCCACTCGTTGGTAAACCATGACCACCACTTCTTTGGGCCGGACAATCTGTCCCAGATCCAGCACAAGGCGAACGTCACCGTCATATTGAACGCTTTCGGACGGCGCGCTGGAGGCCTTACGGTCCGTGAGCCGGGAGGGGGGCTGTGTGTCCGGATGCATGGGCGCGCTCGGAAGATCGGCGCGGTACGTGAAGGGGAGGCTGTCCCCAAACCACACATTCGGGCTGCTTTCCGGTTCGGCAAACAAGGCTTTGGCCAGAGCCGATTCCGGCTCTTCGCCCGGCTTCAACCAGAGGCGATAGGTTCCACACAGATCTTCTCCCAGATAGGGGCGTTGCGCCGCGAGAAAGACGGTGGCGCCTTCTTCGGCTGCGGCCACGGCAGCCGCGACGCCGGCCGAGGCGCCTCCCACCACGAGGACATCGACCTCATGGGTGATGGGGATGTCCGTCGCCGGTTCGCGAACATAGCGCGCCGAAGGGTTTTCGGCCGCGTTTCCCAGGAACGACGCCAACAGGATCAAGGCGGCAAGGGCCGGCAAAAAAACTTTAAACCGATTGTAGAAAGGAGCAGGTCTGAAGTTGACTGGAATCATCATTTGTTCCTCCATGAACGGTAGGCTCTCGAAACAATAAATTATTGTTGTTTTCTCGTGGGCGCATGGCCCAACGGCTTTTGTGTCTGTTTGGCGCCTGGCATGGATTCTATCCGTCCCGGCAGGGGCTTGAACACAGGATACCCTAAGGGGGATTCTTTATTTCCGTGGCGCTAAGTATGCCACTTGCGCAAAAAATTGATCAAGGACCAAAAAAAGGCTCGCCGGCATTTGTCTTTCTTTCCGATGTGTGAACGATGGAAAGGCCCGGTCGGCGGTTCTGCGTTGACAACGGAGCGGCTCGGGTGGTCCCATGACGCGGTGTTCTTCGGGGGGTGGGCGGTACGATTTCAGATTTGATATGAGACGGTCGAGTGAAGCGATTCAAATACTTTTTGCTGTTCTATGTTTTCTGTCCCCTGGCCGTGGTCCTGGTTCATTTTTGGCGATGGATCACGGGATGTCATTCCAAAACCTGGGAAAACGATATTGAATATACGGGGCGCGGAAACGGTCTGTATTTTGTTTTCCATTCCCAATTGCTCTATGTTGTCATGCACTGGGTGGAGATGTATCGGCGCGGTCTGCGGGGGTCGGCGGAACTCAGCCCCAGCCGGGACGGTGAAGTGCTGGTTCGGATCATACGCATGTTGGGAATGCGAACCATCCGTGGGTCGGCCCGACGCAAACAGTATTCATCCATGAAGGCCATTCGCGAGGAACTGCTGGCAGGGCG
>JADFCT010000275.1 GCA_017161665.1 Candidatus Sumerlaeota bacterium | reverse complement strand
CGGTGGACCGACGCCGTCTATTTGTCACGGGATATGGTTTGGGATATCGGCGATGCGCTGTTGGGGACGCAGGCCATTCAGGAAGATGTCCCCCCCGGCGGAACGTATGCGGGTTCTGTCAATAGCGTGACCCCGGGAATTGTGCCGGGAGACTACTATGTTCTGGTCCGAACGGATCTGTATGATGAAATCCGTGAGACGCCCGAAGATAGCGATAATAACACAACGGCTTCACTGGGTCTGTTGACCGTGGATTGCTGGACGCTGGATTTGGGTACAACCAGCACGGCACGCTCCATCGCGACCGGCGCCAGCCATTTTTATCGGATATCCAATGTGCCAGCCGGTATGGACCTGGCCGTTACGCTGGATCACGCCAATGACAACGCGGCCATGGAATTGTATGTCATGGCCGGCAACGTGCCGGGACGGGGCCGATATGACTATGCCTACACGGATTTGTTCGAGCCCGACCAGGAAATCGTCGCGCCGGGAACGAAAGCCGATGACTATTATGTCCTGATTTATGCGGATCGTGTCCCCGGCGCCCCTGCTGACTATACGGTCTCCGCCCGAGTGATTCCTTTTGGCATGAGAATCATCGAACCGAGCGAAGCGGGCAACGTGGGGCCTGTGACCTTCCGAATTGATGGCGCTCGATTTACGGACCAGACCACATTCCAACTTTCTCCCAGTGGCTGGACATCGGAATTGTCCGTGATCGAAATGCGTCATGCGGGATTGCATCCCGAGGATAATGGAGTCATTCCGGCCACTTCCGTCTATCCTGTGGATTCAACCCTGGCATACGCCACCTTCAATCTGAATGGGGCCTTGACGGGCGCTTACGACTTGACCGCTGTGCGCGTTGGCGATGGTTCCGACACGACCAACACCTCGTCAACAGTGGTTGGGGCAATTACGGTTCACGAGGGTGTCGGCGCCCAAATCGGCGTCGCCATTTATGGGCCGAGCATTGTGCGCGTCGATAATGTGTACACCTTCTCAGTGATCTATTCGAATTATGGAGACACCGACGCTCCGGCGCCGTTGCTGGTCGTCAAGAGCCCAAGCCAGACTCCCATGGGATTGTCCATGGAGAGCATTCGAAATGTCGATCGACTGGAGATTCTGGGCATCAGCGCGGATGGCCCCGCAGGCATCCTGCGACCGGGGCAAGAATTCTCGATTCCTGTCTATTATACGGCGCAGTGGAATGCGATGAGTTTCCATGCCTATGAAATCACGGGAGAGGACGCGTCCGTTCTGGACTGGGAAGCTATGGAGGCGTCGGTCCGGCCGAATTACGCCCGGTCGGGCTCTTGGGCCACCGATTTCGCCTTGCTGCGTCAACGGATGGGCGAAACCTGGGGCGATTATGTGACCGAACTGGCTGCGACGGCGAGTCATCTGGGATCAATCGGATGGCGGACGGCCGATGTGGCGCAAATCTGGAGATATTGGCTGGGCGGCCATTTGGGATATGGCCGTGGCGCTGTTTCCGGGACGGTTCTTCTCGCCGATACGGGGGAACCGCTAGCGGATTGGGAGGTGACATTGCGCTCGGACAATTCGAATGGCGCCATTCGACAGGTTCTGACGGACGCCGCGGGACGCTTTGTGTTCCGTAGCGTGCCGCCGGATGTTTACCAGATCGAGATTACCGAGTGCGAAACGGATAAACCGGTGACGGTGACGATGGATTCGGAGCGGCGAATTGAGGGATTGGAAATTCTGGCGCGGAAATTATCGGAAGTCATCGAAACGCCTGAGCGGGTGACCTACGACGACGTGCGGATGGTGGCCAATGGTGGGGTGACCCATCTGGTCTATCGCCGCAATGGTCAAATCTTTCATGCCGTAAATGACGGCACGACCTGGTCCGCGAAGCAGGCGTTGCCGGGAGCCGATGGGACGGATTTGCAACTGCTTGTTTCCGACAAGATGTTGGCGGGACAACATCCGGGCGCCACGGTCCTGTGGAAACAAGGCACGGGAAACGAAGCGGCGGTGATGTACTCCATGGGGCGCGAGAACGGTGGATCTTGGGAATGGTCAGCGCCGTCGCTCTATACGAGTGGAACCGTCGCCAGCACCAACGCGAGCTCAGTTGTTGACGCAAACGGCGCTGTGGTGTCCGCGTGGCAGATGGCGGACCGCGATAACATCGAAGACGATACCGATCTTTATTATAAGGCCGGCGTCCTCGATCCAATTGAGGTGTCTTGGAACGACATCGTGGCCGTTGTGACGCTGACGGAACCAGCGGAACTTGTGACCGGCGGTGTGATACCGGTGGGCGCCCATGTGGCGATGACCCGACAGGGCGAAGCCATTGTTCTGGCGGCTTCGGACGATTGTTCAAACTGGGGACAGGCTTTCGACCTTGGATTCTCCTTCGAGAAGGTCGGCAATGTGCCGAGCTATGTGCCCTATATTGGAGGACAGAACCGCGTCAAACTGGACGCGGCGTTGAAGGGGCAAGCGTATCCCAAGGAAGCGAAGGCGGGCGGATTTGTTCAGGGATATGTCAGTGTCCTTCAGGATCGCGTCACAGGTGGCGCCGGGGGTGAAATCGAAGCGGTCTGGAAAGTCGATACCGAAAAGTGTGAATACGTTTTCGACAACGCTTCCTACATTGGCTACATCTTCCTGGAAGGCAAGTTCCCAATTCCGCAACTGGCCTATAACTGGACCGTTTGGGGTAAAACGCTCGTCAAGGTGGAGGTCGGCGTGGTCGTCGGGGGCAAGATCAGCGGTCAGCTCACCTGGACAAGCGGCAGCGGAGCCTTTCCGGAGGGCGCCGTCAAGGGCCTGATTACGCTCGGCTTCTACGGCGACTTCAAGGTCATTGGCGGAGTGGAAGCTTCGGCGCGCGGGACGGGTAATTTCGAACTGGCTTTGGACAAGAATGGCTTCGGCGTTTCGGATGTGTTCTTCCAGGTCGAAGCCGAAGCGAAATGGAAATGGTTCAAATGGCACAAAGCATGGCGGTATCCCTCCACTTCCGCCTTTACCGATGACCGGGCGCGCTACAGTTCGCTGGACGGCGCTTTAATCAACGTTCTGAACAGTGGCGGGATGGATTCCGAATTGACACTGACCATGGATCCGAAGTTGGGGTCCGGGGCCGTCTATGGAGATCATTCTGTTATAGCCAATGTCGGTAGTGACTATGTGGATGACGGCGCACCGGCGCTGGTCGCGAACAACGAAGGCGTCTGGATTATCTGGTCGCGCGCTTCAGAAGACTTCAGCTCGACACTTGCCGATGATCTGGTGGCCGCGGTCTATGACGGCAACGCCTGGTCCACACCGGAAACCGTGGTGGGGCGCGATGGCTTCGTCGTTGATGTGGCGGCCGCTCGAGCGAATGATGATACGCTGGTGGCCGTGTGGAGTCGGGGCGACGCCGATGGATTGACGACCGCTTCGGATGTCTATGTTGTTAACAATGCGCTCCATCTGACAGACCTGTATGGCGTGGAAAAGGCGCCGGGGGGCGGATGGACGGCGCCGGCAATGATCGCCGATATGGACGGTGGCGAATCGCTATGGCTGAATCTGGCCGCGGACGCTGCGGGCGATCTCTGGGCCACGTGGGTCCAGGATGACATGACCACAACACGGACGATTTATGCCATGCGTCGGACCGGTGGCCTTTGGGAACAACCCGTGACGGTGGCCCGAAGTATGGCCCGTGGTGAAGTCCAGATTGCCGATGTGGGCGGAGTGACCCGTGTGATATGGGCAGAGGACGTGGATGATCAAGACGGCATTGAGGACAACAGTCAGGCCAGTCGTCTGATGACAGCCGCCTTGGATGGCGGCGCATGGACGACGCCAACCCTTCTGAGTCTGCCCGAACCGTCGCTTGCGGTCGAGGGGGGCCGTCTAAACACAGAAGGGGTTTTGGGCTTTACGTTGGGGATCGAATTGCCGACCTGCGCGTGTGAAAGCCCGACGCCGACGCCAACGGTCACACCGACGCCCAGTCCGACACAAACACCTTCGCCCACACCCACGGTTTCGCCGTCGCCAACGCCTTCGGATGAACCGTCGCCGGATCCGTCCGATGATCCGGATCATCCCTCCCCGCCGCCGGACGATTATCCGCCGGGGCCCAGCTATGAGCCGGATCCTGTGAACTCCTTCGATCCAAACGAGAAAGTAGGACCGGAAGGTTCCGGGTTGGGGATGTTTATCGAGCCCGGCGAGGATATGCCATATACCATTTACTTTGAGAACCTGCCGGATGCCAGCGCGCCGGCCCAGAAGGTGACGATCAGCGATATGTTGTCGCCCCATCTGGATTGGCGGGCGTTTCGTCTGGTCGAGGTCGCGTTTGGCGAAACAGTGGTTGAGTTGCCCCAGCGTCCCAACTATCGCGGGACAACAGAAATGCCGAACGGATTGCAAGCGCGCATTATTGCCGGTATCAATGTGGATACCGGTGAGGCGTCATGGGAAATCAGCGCGGTCGATCCGAAGACAGGTAAAGCCTCTGAAGATCCGCTGTTGGGCCTCTTGCCGCCGAATGATCCCGAAACACATGAGGGCGAGGGGCACGTGTCGTTCCTGATTCGCCCCAAAGGCAACCTGCCTGCCGGGACCGAAATCTCAAATTTGGCGACCATCGTGTTCGACGTGAATGAGCCGATTGTGACCAATGAAGTGTATCATTCAATTGACACCGGCGCGCCTGACAGCGCAGTGGACGCGCTGCCCGCGTTCTCTGGTCCGGGACGGATCGATATTTCCTGGCAAGGTGACGATCAGACCAGCGGTTCCGGGCTGTTAGACTACACGGTGTTTATGGCTGTGGACGATGGCGACTATGAGGTGCTGTATGGCAATACACGCG
>JADFCT010000274.1 GCA_017161665.1 Candidatus Sumerlaeota bacterium | reverse complement strand
CATCGGGTCGTTTCGCCATGGCCCGCTCAACGGCCGGTTGGATGTTATCAACCAGGATCGGAATATGAATCGCATCGTCCTGTTCCCGGCCATGGAGGGCGTGGGTGACGGCCGTTACGGCGCCACATTGCGTATGACCGAGAATCACGATCAGCGGCGTGGTGACGCAGGAAATCCCAAATTCGACGGAACCGATTTCGGCATGATCCAGGACATTGCCGGCCACACGAACGACAAACACATCCATAATGCCGACATCGAAGATGCGTTCAACGGGTACGCGCGAATCGGAACAGGAAATGACGGTGGCATAGGCATAATCGCGCTGATTGGCCCGTCCGGCCAGGGCGATCCATTCGGCCCCGGTGTTGGGGTGGATCGACTCACCGTTCACAAAGCGCTGGTTGCCGGTTTTGAGTTTCTCCAGCGCCTCGGAGGCGCTTTCCTTTTTGCGAGACGTATTTTCCATAATCAGTATGGCGCCGCGCATCCAGCAACAGCCTTTGCGCGGGCCGAACCCTGTTCTCCTTTCGTATGAATGGTTTACGTCGCCTTCCTGTGCGAGCCCTCATCATGGGTAAGGGGAGGGGGGGTGTCAAACAAAAGACGCCTGAGGGAAAATCATGAGGAGGGTGGGGGATGTGGCTGTTTTGACTTTTCTCCTTGTTGTTTGCTGGGGCGGTTTCTTAGGATGCCCCCCCTATGCGAGCAGACAAATCGATCCCACTGACACACGAGGGCCTGTTGGCGCCGACCGGGCGCTTTGACCGCGACGGCGAGGGGTTCCCCCGTTGTGAACCGTCCTCCTTTGTCTTTGCCAATCCCGCGCCGGAGGGGATCCCCGCGGACGTGGCGGTGGCCATCATTCGCGCCTACTCACAGCCACTGGATTTAGTCGTGGATCCTTTTGGCGAGGGATTCGAGCCGCTGGGGCGGGCCGTGAGCGCGGAGCGTCAGGCGGTGATGCTGGCCCGCCGTCCGCTGACCCATCGGGTGGCGCTGGCGGGATTGAAGCCGCCGGACGCCCGGAAGATCCTCAAGCGCATTGCCGATCTGCAAAGTGATCTGTTCTATGGCGATCCCGAACAAACACCGCAAGCGTTATGGCCCGCCCTGGACACACAGGCCCGGGCGCGCCTGTCGCACCTGAGGGAGCAGATCAACTGTCATGATCCCGTTGACGGAGCGGTGGCGACGTTGGCCTGGGAATGGCTGGCGAACGGCTTGAAAAGGCCGCCGGTGGAAAAAAAAACCGTCGCGCACCCGGAGGACGCCACCGACTTGTTCGACGCCCTGGTTGAGATTCAAAAGACGTGGGAGCGCCGCCGCGCCCGTCGGCGCGCCGCCCGCCGGACGCCGTTTCCCGGACGGGTCTGGCCAGTGTTCAACGCCCGTCAGCGAACCCGCTACTACGGCGCCTTGCAAACCAAGCGCATCCCCCTGGCCGTGGGGGCGCCCGCCCCGATGCGCCCGGACGCCGACATCCGCCACCTGGCTTGGGACGAATGGCTGATGGGACAGAATGCGCCGCCATCCCGAACCGAAGCGACACGGACGACCGATGTGCCGGGGTATGTGTCCTGGCTGACGACGGAGGCGCTATGGCTTCACAAAATTCTGGAACCCGGTGGGATGCTGGCCCTGTGGTTGAAGGATCCGATTTTGGATGGCCGTCCCAAGCGGCGCATTTCGCTGGGGGCGCGCCTGTTGACGGCCCTGAGGGACAACGCGATCGGCTTTGAATATGAGGACTGCGTGACGCCCACCGCGAAGGGACGCGCCCCAGCGCCCTACCTGTTGCTCCTGCGCAAGACGTCGGATTTTTGATCCCGCGAAATCGACTCTTGGCCTCCCGGTTCTTTTGTGTCACCCTTTCGGAGAGATGAGTCCGCATCGGCCGTTTCGGAGCGGTCGGTGTGATCCCGCTGACCGGGGGATACCCGCATGGCCGAATGGTTTGTGGATGCCTTTCGCGCAGACTATCTGGATCTGTACGCCCACCGTGACGAAACGGACGCCCGGCGGGCCCTGGACCTGTTTCGCGCCGCCGGCGACGCGGCGCCGGTTGAACTCAATCGGATTCTGGATTGCGCGTGTGGGGCCGGGCGCCATCTCAATCTGTTGATCGATGAATGGCCGCTGGCTTGCGGGATCGATCTGTCCCGTGATCTCCTGCGACACGGCGCCGCCGGCTGGACGCGCTCCACGGCCATGCCCGTGGCCTGCGCCGATATGCGCCACCTGCCCTTTGGCGCCGCCGCCTTTGACGCGGTCCTGAGTCTGTTTACCAGCTTTGGCTATTTTGATGATCCCGATGACGACCGGCGTTTCCTGACCGAAGTGGCCCGGATTCTTCGGCCCGGTGGTTTATATTTCTTCGACTTTCTGAACGCGGACGCGGTCCGCGCCAATCTGAATCCACAGTCCGAGCGCATCCTGGGAACGGGCGAGCGGTTGATCGAGGAGCGGCGGATTGATGAGCCGACGCAGCGGGTGATCAAAAAGGTGACCCGTATCCACTCCAACGGCGACCGGCGGGAATGGATTGAATCGGTGCGCCTCTATGACAGCGAACAGATGACGCGGCTCATGGAGGGCGCGGGATTAAAGCCGGAACGCCTTTTCGGCGATTATGACGGCTCGCCACACGCGCCCGGCGCGCCACGCCTGATCATCGCCGCCTTTCGCGAATAAGTTCCCCATGGCCATATCAATGGACACAACAAAAGATGAAAAGGACGTCGGGGCGTGGCGCGGTGAAATCTGTTTTTTTGAACCATGAAGAATAGAAGGAAAAGAAGATCGTTGCGCGAGGCTCATGGCTCCAGCCTGCGGACGAGGCTGGTTTTCGGGGGGGTGAAATCTTCTGTGTCCGCGGCGGGCATGAAGGCATAGGTGACCGCAAGGAGGCGCCTGCCCACGGGCGGAAGGGGGCCGATCAACTCGGCGCCGTTGTCGCCCGCCCGAAAACCATTATGGAATTGCGGCGCGGTGAGCCGGTGACCATTCCGGAAGAGGGTCAGGCGGCCCAACCCCTCCGGTGGATATTCGCCGGTGTTGCGCACCCAGATTTCCACTGTGGCCTCATCGGGAAATCGGACTTCGCCCCGGACCTCGAATCGCGGATCGCGACCTTCCAGCAGGGCGCGCAGCGTTTTGAGGGGCAGCGCGGGGGGCGAGTCGCTCAGGGGAAACTCAAACCAGATCAAATCACGCGGGCCTTTGGACCGGGCGGCGGCAATGGATTGGGCGGCCCGACGATAGTCTTCCCAGGTCACGCCCGGCGCCGCGCCGTCGGCCGTGGCGTCGAGGGCAAAGGCGATTCGCTCGCGGCGAGGGTCCCAGCGGTCAATGGCGCCCGGGATATGGGCCGGCGAATCCGTTCGAATGATAATCCAATCCACGGTGGGCCAAAGGGTATCCAGGGCGCCCGTCGCATAGATCGATGCCGACAGAACCACAGCGCCCGATGGCAAAGCCCGCGCCAGATCGCGAATCAGAGGGACCGCCGTTGGCAGCGTCGCGGAAGTGGTGTCGTCGATAACCAGTATCCAGTCCATCGTCACAACGGCCGGATCGGGCGTCGGCGGTGGAATGGAGGATTCGCGCAGTTTTTGAGCCAATGCTTGAATATCCAGATCGATCAGGGTATCGGGAGAGGGAATTTCGACACGGGGGGCCAGGAAACGGGTGGCTTCGGGGAGTCGGCGGATCAAGGGCTCACGAATGTCGGTGTGTGTCGGTGTGGCGTAAAAAATCAGACCGGACAGGTTCGGGGGGGTGGGGATCGGTCGATGGCGATAATACAGATAGACCGCGGAATCCGGAGGATGCGATATCGGGGATTGCCGTTTGCAATGGAGAGTCAGCGCCACGGCGGTCGTCACGGCGACGAACACTGGAATCTTAAAAGCATGAAAGCGGAACAACGTCATAACCGGCGCATTCTTTTCTCAAAAAGTGTCGCCCCTCAATCGAAGGGGAATCGGACCACCCCCATCGCGTCATGGCGCGGCAGGTGGAGGCCTCTGTTCTTATTGTAGTCGGTTGGGGTGGGTTTCTTTCAATCCCTGCTTTGGAAAAATGAAGGGACCGCGTCCTTTCCGTGTTTTCCGTGGCTTCCGTGGCCCGGTTATTGTATCCATATACCACAAAACCATTGGACATGATGCGGTGCGAGACCGAATGAGGAGCGATGCGATGCTTTTTCGAAACCGATATTGGGTAAGCCTTTTTCTGACGGGCTGGCTGTTTGTGAACGCTGGCGTGGGCGGCGAGACGCTGGACGTCCCGTTGCGGCGGCGCATTCCGGCCGGGGACGATTCAGGCCGTGTGGGGCTTTATCTGGACCGGCAGACCTGGGCGGCGACGGAGACGGCGGCCATTGTCTGTGACATGTGGGACACGCACTGGTGTCGGGGCGCCGCCGAGCGGGTGGTCGAGCTGGCGCCGGCCATGAACGATTTCCTCAAGGACCTGCGCGCCCGCGGCGTGTTGATCATTCATGCGCCGAGCGCGACACTGGATTTCTATAAGGATCACGCCGGGCGTCTTTTGGCAAAAAACGCGCCGCGGGCGGACAATTTGCCCGAGGGCATCGAGTCGTGGCGCCATTGGATGGATGAAGCCGAAAAGAGCGCCGGCTATCCGATTGATCATTCGGATGGCGGGTGTGATTGCGAGGTCAAGTGTCCCCTTCCGGAAAGAGGGCAGGATCCCTGGACGCGCCAGATCGCCACCATCGACATCGCCGCGGGCGACGCGATTTCGGATTCGGGCGTTGAAGTGTGGAATCTCCTTGAGGCGCGAGGGATTGACAATGTCCTGCTCATGGGGGTTCACACGAATATGTGCGTGTCGGGGCGTCCCTTCGGTTTGCGCAATCTGGCGCGCTTTGGGAAGAAGGTGGCGCTGGTTCGCGAC
>JADFCT010000273.1 GCA_017161665.1 Candidatus Sumerlaeota bacterium | reverse complement strand
TGTTATGCCCTGATTTATCGACACTTAGACGCCTCCAATCGAATCATTTCTGCCGACAAAGGCAATCGCTATTATTTCTGGCCTCCCAAGCGGGACGCCGTCTGGATGTCCGATAATGTCCGGGGGCTGTTACAAATCGCTCCACCCTGGAGCTTGTTTATTTCCGAATGGAGTTACATCAAGACTGCCGCGTATTTCAGCCGCGTGGAGCGTTTCCGTACCGATGTCTTTCTGGCAGACCGCGCGCGCAACGAAAAGGGCGTCAATACCTGGATTCGAAAGACCAAGGAGTTTTATGGTGAAGAGGACGGACGCATGGAGCCGGTGATCTATACCGGAACCGATCGTTATGTTTCGGCGCAGTACCAAACCTGGCCCTTGGGCAGCGGCGTGATGGTAACATTAGACGCAAATCCATATATATCAAGCATGAACGTTGGAAATACCATCCAGGCGACCCGTGGAAAGACTGTTTGGATCCCTGTCAGCGCGTATTATATCGGAGGTTTATCCATGCTTGACTTGGAAATGCGCGTTGCAAGCGTCGAAAAATCAGATGTCTTGATTCCTATTGCTCGTCCTTTGAGCGATTGGGGTGGGCGATCGGTTTCCACCCGATTTTCAGATGTGCCGTCCTCGGCGAGTCTGGCGACAGCGCGTCCGTTTTCCTGGCCGCTCCACATTCCTCGATACTTGGAAAATGGCGAGTTAGTGGAGCCGGGGCTTTATCGAATCGAGATCCGATCGGTCGATCCGTCCCAAGCTCGACCATTGGCGGCGTTTCGACTCCAGATCCATTAAAGAGGATCGGCAAGTTTTTTTTCTTTTTTCAGGCCTCCTCCCCCTGGCTTTCTGGCGGAGACAGCAATTAAAAAATGCTGTAAATACTGGATTTAGTGTTGACAAGAAAAAATCATTGTTGAAGCCAGATTGAGCTTGATCCCGATCAGAGAAAGCTGCATATAATCGCATCTCTTGAACACAATCCGGTAATACACCTGCTCCCGCGATACACACCGTATTCACCGTTCTTCTGAGCCGGATTACATAAGTGGTTTCGATGGATGCGCTCGTCTGAGCGCACGGCTTAGATTTCGCACAAGGTGAATTGGATGGGTCCGAATCTTTGGGACAGGTCATTGGCGTATTTAAAGAATTCCATCGATGTTGAGCACTTCGATATGTGGCTGCGACCGACCCGGTATCGTTCCAGCAACGGTAACGCATTGCAGATCGAGGTTCCCAGCGTGCATTTTCGTGATTGGATTCAATCCAATTGCATGGACAAGATCCGCGATGCGGTGAATCAGACACACGGGACGCCCCTGAATGTTGAGTTCATCGTTGGCAGCGAGATCGTGGGCGCTCTTTCGGCTGAAGAGACTGCGACGGCTGAAACCCTGCCGGGGGTGGATCATTTTTCCACACCCTTCAATGCCAAATATACTTTCGAGAACTTCATCGTCGGTGAAAGCAACCGCTTCGCTCACGCTGCGGCCATGTCGGTGGCCGATCCCGAGTCTCGCGCGTACAATCCCCTTTTCATCTATGGAGGGTCGGGGGTGGGCAAGACACACCTGATGCACGCCATTGGCTTGCGATTAAAAGAAAAAGCCCCCCATTTGAAGGTGCTCTACGCCACCTCGGAGCAATTTTTCAATTCCTTCATCAATACGGTCTATCGCGCCATGCAGTCCAGCAAGGTCGATCCCACATCCTTCCGCTCACTGTATCGGGGGGTTGATTTGTTGATGATTGACGATATTCAGTTTTTCATCGGCAAAGAAGGCACCCAGACTGAATTTTTCCATACCTTCAACGCGCTTTATGACGCCGGCAAGAAGATTGTGATTTCCAGTGACCGGCCGCCCATGGAACTGACCACGCTGGAAGAGCGGCTCAAGTCGCGCTTCATGTGGGGATTGAATGTGGATATTCAGGCGCCGGATTTAGAAACCCGTATTGCCATCCTGACCCGGAAGGCCCGGGCAGCGAACATTGCGATTTCGCCGGAGGTGATTTTCTTCGTCGCCGAGCGTGTGCAAAGCAATGTGCGCAACCTGGAAGGCGCGCTCAATCGGCTTCAGGCCCATGCGGCCTTGGACAATCGTTCCATTTCCATGGAATTGGCACAGGGGGCCCTGGTTGATCTCGTTGTCACACCATCGGGCCCCAAGATTCAGGTGGATGACATCAATCAGGAAGTCTGCAATTATTTCAGTATTCGGCTTCATGAACTCATTGGGCCGGGCCGGCAGAAAAAGTACGCGATGGCCCGTCATGTGGCCATGTATCTGTGTCGCAAGATGACGGATTTGTCGTTACCCGATCTGGCCGCCCGATTCGGGGGGCGTAACCACACCACCGTCCTCCATGCCTGCAAAAAAATTGAACGGGATCTGCAAAAAGACACCAATCTGCAGAACATTGTCAATTTTATCGAGCGCGCCGTGCGCGGCGCCAACAGCTGATGGCCACTGGTTGGCCGAGCGTTGACTCCTTTTGATGCCGCTCAGGGATCGTTATCGGCGATCCCTGGGCGGATTTGGTTGATGCCTGAATCGCTCCATCCTTCTTTCCACTTGCAGCCCCAATCCGGACTCCGTTCGCTTTGACTCGTTCCGTTCTGTTTGGATCGGCTTCCCGCTGGGACGAACGGGAGAGGTGGTTCGATTCCTGCAGACGACTTAGTGGGGGCCATTGGCGAAGGGGGATTGTCTTGTCGAGCGCAATTATTTTGGGATTCTTTATTGGCTTTGCCGTTTGGGAGCTGGCAGTGGAGGCCGGATTGATTTTCTTGAATCTGGGGCATATCCGACGCCATGCCGACGAACCGCCCGCTTGTTTTCAGGGACGAATCCCGCCAGCGGTCTATGCCCGCTCCGTGGTCTATTCTCAGGCGCGGGGACAACTGGCTTTGGGAGAGCGTGTCTATGATTCTGTTGTGTTGATCTGCTTTGTCGGCTTGGGGGGATTGGGGTGGGTGGACGGCTGGTTTTCAGGCTTGGCCGACTTTCCGTTGACCCAGGGCGTTGTTTACTTGTTGACAGTGGCCCTGCTGTTCTGGGGGCTTTCGCTTCCCTTTCAATTAGTTGGACAATTCGGCGTCGAGGCGCGGTTTGGATTTAACAAAACGACGCTCGATTTGTGGCTGATGGACCGCCTGAAGGGATTGGTCCTCACCGGTGTCTTGGGGGGGAGTGTGCTGTATGGCGTCTTATGGTTCATGGCGGCGACGGGACACTGGTGGTGGCTGTGGGTGTCGGGCTTCGTCGTGGCGGTTTCGTTGGCATTACAGGTGATTTATCCTCTGTGGATTGCGCCGTGGTTCAACCGGTTTGAACCCTTGGAAGATGGAGAACTCAAGGCAGGGGTGGAGGCGCTGGTCTCGCGTTTGGGATTCCGGATGCGTGGGATTTATCGAATGGACGCATCGCGACGGTCGGGTCATGGAAACGCGTATTTTGCCGGATTCGGGGCGGGTCGACGGATTGTCTTGTTCGACACATTGTTGAATGGGCTGAAGACCGATGAAGTCATTGCCGTCCTGGCTCACGAAATCGGACACTGGCGTTTGCGACATATCGGCAAGCGACTGGCCCTGTCGGTGATCGTTCAACTGGCTGGATTCTATGCGCTGAGCCGGGTGATGGTCTACGAGCCCTTCTATCAGGCTTTTGGCTTTTCCGGGGCGGCGGATTATCGGGCTCTGGCGGTATTTGGGGTTTGTGTGGGCGTGTTTGTTTTCTGGATTCGCCCGTTGTTCGCAGCCTTCTCGCGCGCCCATGAATTTGAAGCCGACGCGTTTGCCGTCCAGGCCACCGGTTCGGCGGAGGGGCTTTCATCGGCCTTATTGAGCCTGTCGCGGGACAACCTTTCCAATCTGACGCCACATCCGATGTACAGTTTTTACTATTATTCGCATCCTTCGCTCCATGAGCGATTTTCGGCCCTGGAAGGCGCAACGGCCGTAGCGGATTAGGGGGCTCACGATTGTTCGGCGCGAATGGTGACAAGCGCCTGTTCGAAGCGTTGGCGCAGGTCGATTAGATCGGGAATCGCCTGCTGGACGGTGTCCAAGTCGCCATCGCGCCCCATCATTTCCATGTCGTATGATTGTTGTCGAATGGGTTCAATGCCCAGATTTGCGGCGGAGCCCTTGAGTTTGTGAGCAGCAGAAACCACCTCATCAGCCTGTCCGTTGTCAAGAGCCCGGGCCAGGTGTTCCAGAGCCTCGTCGATATTTTCCAAAAAGATGCCGAGGAGTTCGACGAACATGTCAACACTGCCGCCCAGGCGCTCGTCCACTACTTCCCAGTCGATCATTCCCCCGTATGATTCTGCGCCGGTGGGGGCGGATTGGGGCGCCGCATGGGACGGAAGGGCCTGCGATGGTTGAGGGGTCGGGGCGGACGGCGCAGATTCAGAGACGGAATGCGCCGCGTCCGGTTGATCCGGGCGTATTTCAACGCGCGCGTGCGGAACCCAACGCTCAATTGCCTGATAGAGGGCGTCCCGGGAGACTGGCTTGGTCATGTGGGCGTCAAGTCCGGCTTCGGCGCTGAGGCGCTGTTCCTCGGCAAAGGCGTGCGCGGTCAAAGCGATGATGGGTAAGTCCTTATGCTTTGGATCCTCCCGAATCCGGCGGGTGGCGGTTCGCCCGTCCATTTCCGGCATCTGTATATCCATAAAGACAATGTCATAATTCTGTTTCTCAACGGCTGCGACGGCTTCCAGGCCGGTGTGGGCTTCATCAATGGTGATGCCGGGTTCATTGAGCATCCCGCGGAAGATGGCGCGATTGATTTCGGAATCTTCCGCCAGCAGGATTCGAACCTGGAAGGCCGTGTTGGCGCTGTTCGTATCGGTCTGTTCCCGGTTTTTTCGTTTTTTCGTGCGGGGCGCGCGGATGATCTCAACCAAGTCTGCCAGGCGAACCGGCTTTTTG
>JADFCT010000272.1 GCA_017161665.1 Candidatus Sumerlaeota bacterium | reverse complement strand
ACAGCATATTCCAGCGCCGCGATGGCATCCAGCGTCCAGCCGGAGCCGGTGGAATCCATGAATTTAAGGGCCATCAGGCGCGCGTTCGGACACACACCAGCAACGCCGAGGCCATTATCCGTCACGGCGCCGATGGTTCCGGCCACATGGGTGCCGTGGCCCTGATCGTCCATGGGATCGCCGCTCGTGGCCTGCCCCGTTCCGTCCGTCCAGCGCGCGCCGTGGATGTCATCGACGATACCGTTGCCATCATCATCCACGCCGGCGCGCCCATGGAATTCGGCGTCGTTGACCCAGAGGTTCGGCGCGAGATCGGGATGGTGGTAGTCAATACCGGTATCGAGCACGCCGACAATCACCGACGGGCGACCGGTCTGAATGTCCCACGCTTCGGGCGCGTCAATGTCGGCGTCGAAAAGACCGTCGGTTTGTTTGACATTGTGAAGCCCCCACTGAGACCCGAACAACGGATCATTGGGGATCGCGTCCACAGTGAAGCGGTAGTTGGGCTCCGCATACCGGACACCCGGCCGACGGGCGTATTCGGCGGCCAGCGCCCGGAGGTCAGCCCCTTTGGGAACCGTGACCACGTCCACCGGAACCATCTGGAATGAGCGTCGCTTAACGGCGCCCAGGGATTGATGCAACCCGGCCGCTTGCCGTCGGGAACCCTGTGAGTCATATCCGATCAGGAGGGTGGCGGGCTGATACTCCGCGGTCCAGTCCGCGCGCGGTCGCGACGATTCGTTCTCGCCCGACGCGGCGGACAAGGTTCGCCCGGACGCCGCCGACTCTGAAACGGCGCCCCCCTCGCTGGACAACAGACTCCACTCCAGCGAGCCGGTGCCCGTGTTTTCCAGAATCACGGCCTTCGTCCCGACCTGCCCAGGCGAAAGTTCAAAGTTCAGCGTCGTCGGTGTGGCCGTCAGCGCCGGAACCCCCATGATCGTGAAAGCATGAACGGCTTCGGGCGCCGCATCCGGTGAACGCCGGACATTGCCCAAAGCGTCTTCGCATTCCAGATAGTAAGAAACGCGGGTTCCGACGGGTTGCCCCGGGATGACAGCGGAATACAGGTTATCCTGAGACAACGTCATCGGCGCGGTTGTCCAGGCGGCGCCGTCATCCACGCGCCACGCCAGCTCGGCCCGCGTCACAAGGGTTGACGTGAAAATCCGCGCCGTCACGGGATAGGAATCGACGTCGCGCGGTTTGGTCCATGGTGTGTGTTCGATCAGCAGATCCTCCGCCACCGTCAGACGGACCGGCGCCGAAAGGCTCCCGGACACCGGCGCGTCCGCCTGGACCAGAATCAATCCCTCACTGAAAAAGCCGTTGGATAAACCGGTGGCGTCAAATTGCAGATCCACCGTCGCCGACTCGCCCGCCGACAGGGAACCGGAGGCGGGCGTTTCATCCAGCCAGTCGATGCCCCGCGTAAATCGCACCGCCAGACCCGTCATCAGGCCCGAACGGTCGCGCAGATACTCCAGCCCCGTGGACCCGTCTCCCTGAATCCCAACGGTGGCGCCATCCAGCGGACCGGTCAGCGGACCATACAGGAAGAGAATCGATCCGTCCGATTCGGCCAGTTGAACCTGAACCGTCACCACGGACGAGCCGTCATAAGTGGGCGTATGGGACCATTCGACCACCAGAATGCGATTGGGAGCGGCCCCACGAATTTCATAATAAATCTCACCGCCTTCCGTGACATCGAGATCATCCCAGCACGGCGCGATCAGACGATTGATCCCATATCCCGTCGACGCGGGGATCGGCTGATTGTCATATCCGATGTAACCGTCTTCAAAATACAGCACCCCATTGGAACCCACCGCCAACTGAGAGTAAGCCCCATCATAGAACCGGAAATGGAACGGCAGGTTGATGGGCCAGGCATAGGAATCATCCAGCAGCGGCAACCGGCTGGCCGTCGCAGCAATATCGATCCAGTCAAAAGCGGGCCCAAAGGGCTCCGTGCTGTCGCTATACACATAACCGCCATCGGGGCCGCCGGTGCGGTCCGGCGTGACAGGCGACGACGAGAAGCCCGAAGGCCGGTTGCTGGACTTGGGCGCCGAATCCTCGCCCTCCCGAACAATCGGAATCGCGCCGGAGTCCGAGAGGATCTCACTCGTGGCGGCATTGGAGATCAGATGCTCGGCCAGCGACCAATTAATCACGCCATACCCCAGATTCCGCAGCGTCAGAGCCGAAGAGGCGCTGAAGGTGTCATCCGGTTTCAAAATCGCGTCGAGAGACGAATGGACCACGACCTCCAGCTGGGGATAGCCGACCCGGAAGGTATGCGTCGTTTCCGGCGCGCCCAGAGGGTGGGTCGCCTGACGGCTCGACACGGTGTCGGCCTGGAGGAAATAGGTGATCACTGAGCCAAGGGGCGCTCCCGGAATCGCGCCGGCATGGACATCACCATCCGTGACGCTCATGGATTCCCAGGACCACGTGGCGCCGTCGTCCAGGCTCCAGGCGATTTGCGCCGCCGACAGGGTTTCCCCTTCGCCGACCGTCACGATCGCTTCAACCGGATAAGGACCGGAGGGATCCTGGCTGTCGGGCAAAGGCGTGTGGTCAATCGAAACATATTCGCGGACGGTCAGCGCCGCGGAAGTCACAACGGTTTCCCCCGCCGGACTGTCGTTGCGGAACACCAGGGCCGCCGTCGTGTAGTAGTCCCCCGTCAATCCGATTGTGTCGAAGGTCAGGGCCACATCCACGGCCTCGCCGGCGCCCAGCGCGCCAGACCGCGGCGCGCCGTTCAACCAGGGCGAATCCAGATAAGCCGTCTCGCCCGAATCCATCTGGACGACGGACCAGTCTGTCTGATTGGTCGCCCACAGGCTTCCGCTCGAATCAATCGCCAGCCCCGCGCCGGAATAGGGACCGAATCCCGGCGCGACCAGGCGACCCACTTCGGCATAGCCATCCGCCACATCCAGCACGTGAATTTGCGAGGGGTCATCATTGGTCATCACGAACAGGTGATGGGTGTCGGGATTATAGGCCAGACCCGAAATGGCCAGACCCACGTTGACCGAACTCAGGATGCGCCCCGCCGGTGTGAAATGATGGATCCGTTCGTCGCCCCAACTGCCGGCGAAATAGGTGTCCGTGGCGGGATCATAAGCCAGTCCCCGCTGGCGGGTCGGAAAACCGGGATCGATGGATCTTCCGGTAAAGCCGGTATCGGGATCGAATTCGAAAATCTTGTCTTCCGGCTCCACACCCAAAACCCAGATCCTGCCCGTATTCCAGTTATAGGCCAGATCGGCCGGCCCAGCCGTGGGGTTGAAGTCAAAGGCATAGGCGCGGCCCGTTTCGGCGCCGTCCAGTCCATATTCAACCAGTTGCCCATCTCCGCCCCAGGCGGCGACGGGACGACTGACCCAGACCGTCCGGCTGTTGGCGTCATAACACACCCCCCACGGCAGCGGCGTCACCGACCATTCCCTCTGAGCGCCACTGGTGACATCGGGCGTGAGCCTTGAACCCAGCGACCGGGAAATAATGCGGGTCCGTGTCCCATCCGTCTCGACCGCCAACGGGGTCGGCGGATCGAAACGGCCATCATTGAAAATCCCCGTGGCGCCCGGAAGCACGGACAGCGACCACGTGAGGGCGCCGTAACCCGTATTGCGTACGGTCAGGGCCGACGGAAGGCCCTCACGCTCACCCAGGCCTAACACGCGGTCAAGAGACGTATTCACGTCGACAGTCAGCTGAGGATAGCCCACGCGGAAGCGATAGACGGCTTCGTCCGGCGCGCCCAGAGGACGGACCAGCGTTTTGCCGTTCACATCCTCGGCCCGCAGGTAGTATTCCACCACCGACCCCAGCGGCTGTCCCGGAATGGCGCCCTGATAAACGCCGTTTCCGATGGCGGTCAGAGGGACCCGCGTATCAGCCGCGTCACCGACGCGGTAGTACAGTTCCACGGACGCGATGCCCTGGTCGTTGGCGCCCGTCACCTGCGCCGTCACGGCATACGGCCCCGCCCCGTCCTGTGTATCGCTCAAGGGCGTATGGGCGATCGCAATGACCTCCCGCACAAACAACTGGACCGGATAGACTGAAAACATCGGAGCGTTCGGATCGTTGGACCGCACCTGTATTTCGGCTTCCGCATAGAGCAGATTGCGATCCCGGAAATCAATCGACACATCCAGAATGCCGCCGGGAGCGATTTGGCTGCCGCGGACGGGCGACACCGAGATCCAGGGGCTGCCGGACTCGGCCATGGCTTGCGCCAGATTCATTCGGCCCCCCGAAACGCACAGGCCCGGCGTCACCGGATCGACCGTCGCCATCAGAATATCCCGCAAATCCACGGGAGTCAGCGTCGGGTTGGAGGCCAGCAACAGCGCGCAGGCCCCCGATACGTGGGGAGTGGCCATCGAGGTGCCACTCAGATACACATAAGCGTCCCCCGGATAGCAGCTGGCGATGCGCGTTCCCGGGGCGCCAATATCCACCGAAACGGCCCCGTAGTTTGAGAAACTGGAACGGCTATCTGTTTGATCGGTGGACATCACCGAAAGGATATTGGTCGATTCGTAGTTGGAAGGGAAATGGGGGCGCATGTCGTTGTTCGTCCCATCATTGCCGGCGGCCGCGACAAAGATGATATTTTGGGCCCCCGCCGCGTCGATGGCGTCTTTCAGAGCCTGACTGTATCCGCCACCGCCCCAGGAATTGCTCATCACATCGGCGCCCATCTGTGTCGCATATTCGATGCAGGACAGGGCATGGCTCGTGTATCCGCTCCCGCTCGCGTTCAGGAACTTGAGCGCCATGATTTGAACGGACCAGCACACGCCCGTGATTCCAATGCCGTTGTCCCCCACGGCGCCGATCGTCCCGGCGCAGTGGGTGCCGTGGCCGTTGTCATCCATCGGATTGCCGTCGCCGTTGGCGAAGTCATAGCCATAGACGT
>JADFCT010000026.1 GCA_017161665.1 Candidatus Sumerlaeota bacterium | reverse complement strand
CAGGCTTCAAACGGCGCCCCGGATTCGAAGGTGGCCAGATGCCGATTTATCGTCGTCTGCCCAAGCGCGGCTTCAAGAACCCCTTCCGTGTGCCCACGGAAATCGTTAACATCTCGTCGCTGAATCATTGCTTTGAGGACGGCGCGGTAGTGGATGCGCAGGCTCTGGCGGCGGCGCGCCTCATCGAACGCGTGGACGGTCGGATCAAAATCCTGGCCGAAGGCGAATTGAAAAAGAAACTGACTGTGAAAGCTTCCGCTTTTTCCGCGAAGGCGAAAGAGGCGATTGAATCCTGTGGTGGCGCCTGCGAGGTTATTTAATGCTTGCACAACTTGCAAATATATTGAGGGCTCCGGATCTTCGAAAAAAAGTAATATACACCTTGATCATGATCGCGGTGATCCGGGCCACCGCGTTTGTCTTCACCCCTTTCATTGACCAGGCGAAACTGGCCACGTTTATGGAGGATGCGGCGGCGGGCAGCGGTGTTTTTTCGGTGGTGAACATGTTTACCGGTGGCGCCTTTCAGCAAATGACGATTGGCGCCCTGGGGATCATGCCCTACATTTCCGCCTCGATTATTTTGCAGTTGTTGATGGTCGTCTGGCCGCGGCTGGAAAAAATCGCCAAAGAAGGCGAAGCGGGCCGAAAAAAAATCAATCAATATACGCGGTATGGCACGGTGCTCCTGGCCGGTTTTCAGGGACTCGGCATCGCCGTCGCGTTCCTGATCCCCAATGGGTTCAACCTCTTGGGGCCAGGGTATAACTGGCTCTTCGCCTTTATCACCATGATTTCCATGACCGGTGGCACGATCTTCCTCATGTGGGTGGGCGAGAAGATCAGCGAAAAGGGTGTTGGCAATGGCATTTCCATCGTCATCACCATCAACGTAATGGCCAGTTACCCCTCCACGCTTCAGTCGGCTGTCACGATGGTCATGCGCGGCTCCATGGCGGCGATCTGGTTACCTTTGACGTTCCTTATCTTTGTCGGCGCCACCATCCTGATTATCCTGATTCAGGACGGCACGCGCCGGATTCCCATTCAACATGCGCGCCGGGTGGTGGGGCGTCGCGTCACGCAGGCGCAAACGACATACCTGCCGCTGAAGATCAACAGCGCGGGCGTTATCCCCGTCATCTTCTCGGGCGCGATTTTGAGTTTTCCGGGCATGTTGTTGGGGCAGTTCGGCGATCAGGCCGTTTCGACGGGCTTCGTCGGATTCCTGACCGAATTCTTCGCCATGCAATCGACCTATAATCCCTACACGATGCTGGACATGAAAATGGGCGGGATCATGTACCTGCTCAAGTCCATCAATGTCTGGATGTTCCTGTATGTGGTTTTGACGGTCTTCTTCTGCTTCTTCTATACGGCCATTCAGTTCAACCCCATCGATGTGGCCGAGAACCTGAAGAAAAGCGGCGCTTTTATCCCTGGCAAGCGACCGGGCCGGAACACCTCTGACTATATCGACTACGTCATGACGCGTATCACTTTCGTCGGCGCCTTGTTCCTGGTGGTCATCGCCGCCCTGCCGTATCTGATGGTGATCAGTTATGGTCAGTTCCTCGGCAGTTCGAGTCTTATGTTTGACTTCGCTGGCGGCACGGGTCTGATCATTGTGGTGGGCGTGGTACTTCAGACCATGAAGCAGATCGAGTCCCAACTGATGATGCGTCACTATGAAGGTTTCAAGCCCACCGGGATGCGCGGATCGGGTTGGCGTGGGCGTGGCTCTGAATAATTTTGCTTTTTTCATACAATAGGAGAGATACAGATATGGATTGGATTTTGTTTGGGCCGCCGGGGTGCGGTAAAGGCACACAGGCGGAACGTCTTTCGGGCGGCATGAATCTGTATCACTTTTCGACAGGCGAAGTGCTTCGCGAGAACGTTAAAAACGGAACCGAACTGGGACAGAAAGCCGACGCGATTATGAAGTCCGGCGCCTTGGTTCCCGACGATGTTATCATCGATATGGTCTCGGCCAAATTGAGCGAAGATGCCGTAAAAGCGACGACCGGTGTTTTGTTTGATGGTTTCCCCCGCACAATCCCGCAGGCGGAGGCGCTGGAATCGGCGCTCACGGCCTTGGGGCGCGAGTTGGGCGGGGTCTTGTCTCTGACGGTGGCCGAAGAGGAATTGATCGACCGTTTGTCGAAACGCGGTCGCGCGGATGATACGCTGGATACCATCAAGAACCGGCTGCAAGTCTATGAAGATCAGACCGCGCCCCTCATCGGTTTTTACAAAGAGCGCGGTCAGCTCTTTGAGGTGGAAGGCATGGGGACAATGGAAGAAATCGAAGGGCGTCTGCGCGAAGTAATCGCCAAGCGCCAAGGATAATTGAAAATCGATGTCGATTGGTAAAAAGCCGATTATTCGTAAAAGTCCTGCAAATCTGGAGATCATGCAGAAAGCCGGGCAAATGCTCAGTCTGGTTTTCGACGCGATCAAAGATCGGATTCAGCCGGGTGTAACGGATACGGAAATCGACAAACTGGCCCGAAATTTGATCGAAAGCGTTGGCGCCAAACCGGCCTTTCTGGGCTATCGCGGATTCCCAGGCACCATCTGCTGCTCCATTGATGAAGAAATTGTCCATGGAATTCCGATTGGTCGGGTTTTGGAGGAAGGCAGCATCGTCGGCATCGATATCGGTTTGTCTTGGAAGGGCTTTTTTGCGGATCGCGCTTGCACCTATCCGGTGGGACAGGTTGATGCGGCCGCCACGGCGCTGATGAAAGTGACGGAAGAGGCCTTGTGGCAGGGGATTGACAAGATGCGCCCGGGCAATCGGGTGGGCGATGTGGGGGCGGCGATTCAGGCGCATGTGGAACCGCACGGATACGGGATCGTCCGGGAATATACAGGGCATGGCATTGGCCGCAGCTTGCATGAAGCGCCGGACTGCCCGAACTTTGGTCTCGCCGGTACGGGTGACCGACTGGCGCCCGGGGTGGTGATCGCCATTGAGCCGATGATCAATACAGGCAGTGAAGGCTCTCGGGTTCTGGATGACCATTGGACCGTCGTGACAGACGACGGGGGACTTTCAGCCCATTTTGAGCATACCGTGGCGGTGACCGAGGGCGATCCACTCGTGTTAACATTATAAATACCAGTGATCTGCTTCAAAAAAACCGAAAACTGAGGGTTGACAGGTCCGCGGACGAAGTTTACATTTGTTCGCTGGCTTATCATGAAGCCCGAAATGGGCCTGGACGCCAAAATCTAAATAAAGTCGGTAGTTACGTGGCTAAAGAAAAAGCGATCGAAGTTGAAGGTTGTGTCGTCGAGCCTTTGCCCAATGGCAAGTTTCGGGTCAAACTCGATAATGACATGATGGTGTTAGCGCACATTTCGGGGAAGGTGCGGATGCACTTTATCCGGATTCTTCCGGGAGATCGCGTTTTAGTTGAGTTGTCGCCCTATGATTTGACGCGCGGGCGCATCACTTACCGATATAAGTAATACTCGTAGGGCGGAGGATTTAGAGATGAAGGTTCGCGCTTCCGTAAAGCCGCGTTGTAAAGACTGCAAGATGATTCGCCGTAAAGGCGTCTTGCGGGTGATTTGCAAGAATCCGCGTCATAAACAGCGCCAGGGATAAACGGTACGGGAAAGACAGCCTCGCGCGGTCCAGGGGATTGGGCGAGATCATTTGGGATTGATTTGTCAGATAGAAGGAGAAACGCTGTGGCACGTGTCGCCGGAGTTGATTTACCCGATACGAAGCGGGTTGAAATCGCCTTGACGTATATTTACGGCATTGGACTGACTCGGTCGAAGGACATCCTGCAGGGAACGGGGATTGATCCGGACATTCGGGTACGGGATCTGTCGGAACAGGAACTGAGCGCGCTGACGAACTTCATCAACAATGCGTTTGTTGTGGAAGGGGATTTGCGGCGCGAGGTGCAACAGAATATCAAGCGTCTGATGGATATTGGCTGCTATCGTGGCCTGCGTCATCGTCGGGGTTTGCCGGCTCGTGGGCAGCGGACGCGGACGAACGCGCGGACCCGCAAGGGCCCGCGGCGCACGGTCGGGCGCGCCAAGTCCAAATAATTTGCGGTCCGGATCAACGCAAATTGGGATTCAGGTATTCGTAACTAGACACACTATTTCA
This sequence comes from Candidatus Sumerlaeota bacterium, assembly GCA_017161665.1. GTDB lineage: Bacteria > Sumerlaeota > Sumerlaeia > JADFCT01 > JADFCT01 > JADFCT01. The sequence goes on along the minus strand of JADFCT010000026.1, from coordinate 14,578 downwards.
AGGGCTTAAAGAGAGCAACTATGGCCAAACGCAGAAATGTCGGGTCCGCGCGCGTCAAACGAGCGGCTCGCAAGAACATCGAGAAGGGTGTCGTTCACATTTACGCGACCTTCAATAACACAATCATTACCATTTCCGACGAAGCCGGCAACACCCTGTCGTGCAGCAGTGGCGGCGCGGTTGGCTTCAAGGGCTCGCGTAAAAGCACGCCGTTCGCCGCGCAGATGGCCTCGGAACAGTCTGCCAAGCGGGCCATGGAACATGGATTACGCACCGTCAAGGTTCACGTCAAAGGACCCGGGTCCGGTCGCGAAGCGGCCATCCGAGCGCTTCAGGTGGCAGGGCTGGACGTGACGGTTATCCGTGACGTGACACCCATGCCGCACAACGGCTGCCGGCCGCCGAAACGCCGTCGCGTGTGATTGTGTCCCGGCGCCAGTCTCCTGTTGGAACTGGGGCTGGACGTTATAGTGGTAGTGAACGAATGCTTCGCCTTTCCACGGGCGGTTATCCAGGGTGAATCGGCGGTCCACGCCGAGGAGGAACTTCTCAATGGAATTTAAATCCTTATTGATGCCGCGGGCGTTGATGGTTGACGAGGATACGCTGACGGACTCATATGGTCTGTTCGTCGCCGAACCTTTCGAGCGCGGATATGGCGTCACCGTTGGCAACTCGTTGAGAAGGATTTTGTTATCGTCTATCCAGGGCGCGGCGGTTACCGCTTTCCAGATTGAAGGCGCGCCGCATGAATACACGTCCATCGACGGCGTCAAGGAAGATATTTCGGTCATCGTCCTGAACCTGAAGTCCCTTCGGCTGCATTGCGAAGGAATGGAAGGAGAAGGTTCCTTGTTCCTGGATGTCGAAGGCCCGGCGGTTGTCAGCGCTGGCGACTTTGAACGTGATCCCGGGGTGACGATTCTGAATCCCGAACAACATATCGCGACGCTGAGCGAAGGCGCCCGGCTGACCATGGAGGCCAAGATCGGTGTTGGCCGTGGTTATGTTCCGGCGTCGGAGTTCAAAACAGAAGATGATCCCATCGGCGTGATTTCGATTGACGCGGTTTTCTCGCCCATTATCAATGTCAATTATCGGGTCGAGGCCGCGCGTGTTGGACAGCACACGGATTATGATCGTTTGATTCTTGAAGTGTACACGGACGGCAGCGTCAAGCCCGAAGACGCTGTGTCCTATTCCGCCAAAGTCCTGCGGGATCATCTGGCCCTCTTCGTCAAACCCGAGGACATGCTGATTCCTGTCCAGGAACAGACGCAGGAAGAAGACGTCGAGTCGCCCATGGCGCAGGTGGAAGAGAAACTGGATCGCAGCATCGAGGAACTCGAGCTGTCCGTTCGTTCCTTCAACTGTCTGGAAGCGGCCGGTATCAAGACGATTCGGGATCTGGTTCAGAAGACGGAACAGGAAATGCTCAAGTACCGGAATTTCGGACGCAAATCGCTCAACGAAATCAAAGGTATTCTGCGGGATATGGGTTTGCAGTTTAATATGAAACTGGATGAAAACGGCTTGCCGATCATGACAGGCGAAGATACGGAGTAACAAGAATATGAGGCATCGCAATCACAAAGGGCGCTTGAGCCGTCCTGAAGGTCATCGTAAAGCGCTGATGCGCAACCTCGCGCGGGGTCTGATTCAAAACGGTCGTATTCGAACCACGGATGCGAAAGCCAAGTATCTGCGCCCCTTCGTCGAAAAACTGGTCACCCTTTCGAAGGATGGATCGACCCATAACCGGCGTCTGGTCTTCGCGAAATTGCCGTGCAAGGAAACCGTTCAACTTCTGTTCGAACAAATCGGCCCGCGGTTCCAGGAACGTCCCGGTGGCTATACGCGGATCATCAAAGAAGGTGTTCGCTTGGGCGACGGCGCCAGCATGTCGCTCATCGAATTTGTGGACTACACCGCCGGCCCACCGAAAAAGAAACTGACCGATCGTGAAAAACGGATGCGTCAGCTGCGCCGCAAGTAATCCCAAAGCAGTTAACCGCTTGATCCAAATGAGAGAGTGGCATAGACATTAGCCGACATGTTCGCATGTCGGCTTTTGTTTTATCGGCTATCCCGAAAAGGTCTCCAATATGGCTTGGCGACAGAGTCCGATGGTGTGGGTCATCCTTCTGCTTCTGGGGGCTTATGGAGCCGTCTATCTCTATCCCTGGGCCCTTGAACGATGGGCGGTTTCCTGGGGAGAGAATCAAAATCGCATGGCGGCGGCGATGGCGAATGAACAAACATTGCCCCCTCGCTTTTATGAGCAGGTAATGTCGGGCCTTCAATCAAGCCCCAAGCAGTGGTTGAAGGCTGACGGTTCGGTGGGCGAGCGGGTTTGGTTGGCGGGACAGGTGGATGATGATTGGCGAGAGTATCTGCAAGTGGGTCGGGCCTGTCTGGACAGGGATCCTCCGAATCCCCAAGTGGCTGAGTGGGCGATCCTGAATGGGATCATGCGGTATTATGCCGTCAATCGCGCCGGTGTTGAGAACGAAATGTGGCGTTTGTTTGAGCGATCGGCCTTGAGAAAGGGGCATCTTGAATCGGCCGCTCTGGCTCGTTGGATTTTGAAATGGGACGAGCATTTTGGGATGCCGGGATGGGGGTGGGAGAGTGACCTGGCGCGGTTGGGCGCGGAGACCATCACGGTTGATGCAAACAGGGGGCTGGCGATTGCCCCGCTGGGTTTCGAGCGCGATTTGTCGTGGGGGTGGTTCAATCCAACAACGGAGTTTATCGCGACGTCCACGACGCTGTGTTTTGATCGACCCTGTGTGGCAACGGTCAAAACGATTGCGGGCCATAAGGAGTGGGCGAGCGAAGGGGGGACGGCGCCCTGTGTTCTTCGCTTTCAAGCTCGAGGACAATGGGCCTACGGATGGCCCCCTTTTCTGATGATTGCCGCGGGGGGGGGATGGCGATTGGTTGTCGTTGGCGCGACGGACTGGGAAGAACATGTTATCATGGGACCGAAGGAATGGGTGAGGGCGGATGTCATCCCCTTAACGATGGTCTATTTCAACCATGGCGCCGAAGAACGAGCGGACCATACGCAACGTCGTTCCGTTGAAATCCGGAACATGGAATGGATCCCGATCAAGAATTCCGAAGAGGATGGATGAAGGTGACTATCTCAAATATTATTCCACGAATCACACGAATCGCACGAATCTTCGTGCAGATTCGTGCGATTCGTGGATGAAATAATTGAATGCAAGAACAGGAGCAGAACTTATGACGGTTGCTGAAATGCGTGAAAAGATTGGGGAGGCCGTCGCGTTTATTCAATCGCAGAACGCGCTGAAGCCCGAAGTGGGGATTATTCTGGGCACAGGGATGGGCAAACTGGCGGAGGCTGTCGAGGACGCCACGGTGATTTCGTATGAGGATATTCCACACTTTCCGGTCTCGACCGTCGAGAGCCATTCGGGTAAACTGTTTCTGGGGACGCTGGAAGGCAAACGCGTCTTTATGATGCAGGGACGGTTTCATTATTATGAAGGCTATTCGATGAAGGAAGTGACGTTTCCTGTGCGCGTGATGCGGGCATTGGGATGCGAGACGCTGATCGTCATGAACGCCGTGGGGAGCATGAATCCGCTGATGCCGGCCGGATCACTCGTCACGCCCGTGGACTTCATCAACATGATGGGCGACAATCCCCTGATCGGTCCGAACGACGACGACCTCGGCCCGCGGTTCCCGGATATGTCGCAGCCTTTTGATCGCGAACTCATCGCCCTGGCCGAAAAGGTAGGGATGGAGCATGGTTTTAAAATCCATCAGGGGGTTATGGTGACGGTGACCGGACCGAATCTGGAGACGGCAGCGGAATATCGTTTTTTCCGGCGCATCGGCGCGGATATTGTATCCATGTCCACCGTTCCCGAAACGATCGTGGCCGTTCATGGCGGAATGCGCGTTTTGGGGATTTCGACCGTGACGGATGGCTGCCTGCCGGACGCGTTGCAACCGGCGGAATTGAGCGAGATTATTGCCGTGGCCAATGCGGCAGAGCCGCGGTTGAACCTGTTGACGCGTGGCGTCCTCAAAGCGCTCTAAGGAGACGATGGTTATGAGAATTGCGCGGGCAGTGGTGAACGACGGCGGGGTCCGGTATCTGAAGGTGGACGCTGGGCACGGGCAGGTGATCGAGGGCGATCTTTTTGGAGAATGGTCTCTGGGAGAAGACGTCTTTCCTTTGGAATCGCTTCGCTTGCTGGCGCCGGTCCAACCGCTCCAGATTCTGGCGATCGGTCGGAACTATCGGGCCCATGCCCAGGAAGGAGCCGCCGACGTCCCCACGGCGCCGCTGGTATTCATGAAGGGCTATAACACGGTGATCGGACCGGATGAGCCGATTATTCTACCGCAAATGGCGCCAGACGAAGTGGACTACGAAGCGGAACTGGTCGTGGTGATGGGGCGGCGGGCAAAGAATATCTCGGAATCCGAAGCGGATGATTATGTCCTGGGCTTCACCTGCGGCAATGACGTGAGCGCGCGGGATTGTCAGCTGCGCTTGGATAAGCAATGGATTCGCGGCAAGGGATTCGACACCTTCGCGCCGCTGGGTCCTTGGATCGAAACAAAACTGAAGGCCGAGGACACGCGAGTCTGTCTGGATTTGAACGGCGAGCGGATGCAGGATGGCCAAACGGCGGACATGATTTTCTCATGGCGATATCTGGTCAGTTATTTGTCCCAGTGCATGACGCTGGAGCCGGGGTCCGTTATTTTCACCGGCACGCCGGCCGGGGTGGGCCATCATCGCACACCGCCCGTTCACCTGAAGGCCGGTGATGACGTTTCGGTGACGATCGACGGCATCGGAACGCTGACCAATCCCGTCGTCCTGGAGTCTTCACTCGCTGTGGGCCGGAATCTCTGATTGTTGGTGAAATGCGCCACCCAAACAAAACGATCGGCGAAAAGGAGTGGAATATCCCATGAAAAATGAGACATTTCTGGCATATTTCGATCCCGTTTCATGGCGCCCCGTTTGCTTTATCCTTGGGTGAGCATCAACCCAAGGATTGCGAAAGGAGGAGATCCCGTCATGGATTTTTGGACAGCGATTGTGATTATTGTGGCGATTGGAACATTCAGTGAGATGGTCCAGGCCCGCATGAAAAAGGGAAACAAGGAATTGGAAAAGGATATGTCACGGATCGGGGAACGGCTGACGGGGGTGGAGGATCGGATGGCCAATTTGGAAACCATTGTGCTCGAGCGCGAACGCCATCGGGCTTTTTCGAAACTGGAGGACTGATTGATGACGATCACATGGGGAAAGGCGCTGGTGATGGCGCTCCTGTCCGGAGTGATTTCCGGCGCCCTGACAGGATGGATTTTTTATGCCGCCTTTTCAGCGCGGGTTGAAACGATGGCTGAACAGACGCAGGCAGCGGAACAGGCGACCTTTGCCAATCTGAAAAAATCGATCGAAATGCTGGAGCCGAAAGTCATTGAACTGGCGGGCGAGGAACTGATTTTCAAGACCTCTTGGTCCATACGTGGCAATTCGTATGATATCAACGGAAAACTCTATCGCCTGACCGATACCGGCCTGGAACTCCTGGCAATGCCGTAATCCCCTCGGAAATGTGATGCCGCCTTTGCGCCAGTGAGTAAGTTCCTCGCGGCGGCGTCGGGTTTTTTTGTCTTGCGCTTCCTCGTGGCTTGCTTGACAATGCGATCACATGATTGATGATTAAAAAGGAAACGGCAGGATTAAACCATCCAGAATTTCCGGGGAGTGTTTTGAAATATGGCGCCGAAACGGGTGTTGGCTATCGACGATGAACCGGATGTGCTGATTATCATCCGCACGGCCTTAGAGGGGATGAATGTGGATGTGGATACGGCCAAAAACGGGCCGGACGCCTTGGCTTTGGCCAATGAGAATACCTATGATCTCATCATCCTGGACGTGATGATGCCGGGCATGGACGGATTTGAGGTCCTGCGACGGCTCAAGGATAACGAGAAAACCTTTGAAGCGCCGGTCGTGATGTTAACGGGCCTGGCGGAAAAGGCCATGATCAAGCTGGCCTTGGACGAAGGCGTGAGTCACTACTTGGTGAAGCCGTTCGATTTTCAGGAATTTCTACAGGTTATCAACGAGGCCATGGGCGCCGATCCCATGGGAGATTGATACGAATGATCTGCCCAGGCGCGGCATGATACAAGCCCAGGGTGGAGTGGAGCCTTGGGCTCGAGCTAAGGCGCCGGCGAGATTTTTGCCGCGTCGCGCGCAACAAATCGTGACGCCGCCGCCGACCGTTCGGCTGCCCCTTCAAATTTTCAAACGTGTCGGCAAGGCCGCTGAAAAGGATCTAAACGGCCGCCCTTCCTTTTGTGACAAAGCCATCAATTCCCCCAATTTCTACAGAAGAAACCTTCCTCACGACCAAGGCCAAGGTCGCCCGATCTTTGGCGCCACTTTTTGTACAAAACAGCATCAAGATTTCTTTGCGCTGACTCCGGCGGCCAGGACGCCCACGGCGAGCAGAAGAATCGCCCCGTGGTAAAAGAAGGGCCCCGTGAGGAAGTGATAGTGGTCGGCGATGTACCAGCCGACGTTGACGAGAAGGAATCCGCCCAGGGCGGCGACGGTGTAAAAAACCTTGCCGGTGTCTTCGCCGTGACGGAAGAGCATGACGGCGGGGATGAGGAGTTGGACGAGGTGATGAAATTCGAGGAATCGCGACATGGGCAACGAAGCGATGAGCGCCCAGGCCACGATCCAGAGTGGCGGGGCCTTGCGAAGCCATAAGCCCAGGATTCCGCCGAGCATGACGAAGGCCACGGCGCCTTCGATGAACGGCGCGCGCGCCAGCGCGACGGCCGGCTGGACGCCATGATCCACCATCATTCGATAAAACGCGAAGGTGGGCAGGTCGGGGCGCTGGGACCAGTAGGGCATCTTTTCGGTCCAGTGGTACCATTCATAGCGCCAAAGTCCCGTGACGCCCAATGTGGCCAGATAAGCGGCGCCCATGGCGGCCGTGGCGAAAAAGCCGCGCCAGCCGAGGGCCAGCGCCATGGCGGGCAGGAGGACGATGGGTTGCGCCTTCATCAGAACAGCCAGCGCAAAGACGATCCCGGCGGCAATCCGACGGCCCCGAGACGCCAGACACATGGAAACCGCAAGGGCCATGACCACAGGAAAGTTGGCCTGGCCAAGGACCAGATTGTTCATGGCGGGCATGAAGGCGAGCGGTAAGAGGAAGGCGATAAAGGGCCGGAGGCCGTATCGGCCCAGAGGCCCTGGGCCCGACGACGAACTCAGGTAGCGCCAGGCCATGACACCGCCCGCGCCGAGAAGTGTCAGGTTGAAAGCCCACCATATTTTAACGGCGACGGGATAAACGAATGTCGTGAGCGGGACCAGCAGGCTCATCAGGAACAAGGGATAAACATAGCCGGCCTTGACGGCGGGGGGCGGGGAATAAAAAAAATAGGGATTCTTGCCGATGCGCAGGTCGATGGCGTGGGAATAATAATGTTCAAAATCGCTGGCCGGCCACGCCCAGGGCCGATAGATCCCATGCTTCACCACACAAAACAAAATAGCGAGGGCGAGCAGTATCTTCAGCAATCGAATCGGAATGGAATCCTGTTCTCGTATCATGCGCCTGGTATCGCTACATAAGACAGGATGAACAGGATTGACAGGATATCTTTTTGCGGCAAAGCCGCAAAATAAAACATCCTGTCAATCCTGTAAATCCTGTCCGATAAAATTTACCGACTAGGGAGCGAATTCCAGATAGACCGCGCGAGTCTGTCGGGCGCATTCAGCCCAGCTGAATCGCGTGGCTCGCTGACGCCCCGCTTGAATAAATGTAGCGCGGGCCGTTTCGTCGGTCAACGCGCTTTGAAGCGCTTCGGCGATGGCTGCCGGCGCCTCCGCATCCACCGTCCAGGCGGCCTCGCCGGCGATTTCGATGAGCGATGAGTTGTTCGACGTCACAACGGGCGTTCCCGCCGCCATGGCTTCGAGGACGGGCAGGCCGAACCCTTCATAGAGCGAGGGCATGGCGAAGAGACGCGCCGCCGCGTACAGCGCGGGCAGATCGTCCTCGGCGATGTAGCCGGGGAAGCGAACGTGCGGGGCCAGTTTCAATTCATCCAGTACACGACGCATTTCCTCATTCCCCCAGCCGGTGGCGCCGGCCAGAACAAGAGGCGGCGGGGCGGAGTCCGCTCCCCATTCATCAAGGAGCAACCGATAGGCGCGCAGGAGTCCGGGCAGATTCTTCCGTGGCTCCAGGGATCCGAGGGCCAGGATGTATTCGCCGGGCAGATCATACCGACGGCGCAACGTCTCGCGTTCCGTCGTCGCGACGGGGCGGGCGAATCGGGGATCGACGCCGGAATGGATGACCCGAATGCGGTCTTCCGGGATGTGAAGGTATTCGATGACATCACGAGCGGTGGAATGAGACACGGCGATCACGCGGTCGAGTTGGTGGGCCCGGCGGGGCAGGCTCTCAGCCAGGTATTGTCCGCCCAGCGCATGGCAGTGATCGAGGCGGCGCATGAAGTACAGGTCATGAATGGTGGCCATTCGCGCGCCATGACGTTGGGGGGGGATGTAGGTGGCCGGCGCATGGAAGACATCGACGGCCCCATTCAAGAGGTCGATGGACGGGGCGTTGATCTTGCGCCAGGCGTTGACCAGCCACGGGCCGGGCAGGCGATAGCGACGCATCCGGAAACGGGAATCGCTTTTCAGGAATCGGGCGTCTTCGGGAAACGGATGGCGCAACGAATTCATGAACACGCGATAGCGTTCGCCGGCGCTCTCCAGCCGGGCCAATTCGCGCAGCAGATACCACGTGTACCAGCCGATTCCGGTTCGACGGGGCAGAATGGAGGAGGCGTCCAAACCGATCGTGATCATGATGCGACGCATCCTCCCTGGATATCCTGTTACCGATAATCGGTTTCGTTACCCGATGAACGGCCGCTGCTACTGGAGCGGATGCGCATGGACGAACCGGACTCGGCCGGTCCGATACGAACGGGCATACTCCGGTTTTCGGTTGTGGGCTCTTTTGTGCTGACAGAGCCAGTGAAGCGACCATCGGGACCTCGCGTTGGAGTTACTGTCGTTGGCGGTCGCGTGGCGGTCGTGGTTCGCGGGGTGATGGTCGGCGTTCGGGTCTTGCTCGACGCCGAAGAGGTCTTGGAGCCGCCGCTGCCCGATTTGAGGTTGAAGGAGCCGGAGGACGAATAGACATAGGAACTGCGGGGTTGTTTAAATTCGTCCGTGACCTTTTTCCCTTCCGGATGTTTGGCCACGTCCAGTGGCTCCAGTCCTCCTGAAACCAGGGGGGCGGGCCCCGACGTCGGAGACCCCAACGCGGGCGCAGGGGGTGTGGGCAGGGCGGCGGTCTCGCTGGTGGGGCCCAGGTCCGTCATGGGGGTGTCTTCAACGGGCAGTGGATCGGTGGTGGCGCCGGCGGGTGTGCGGGCCGGGATGGCGGGCGGCAGCGGCGCGGGTTCCAGCGGCTCCGTGGCGTCCTTGCGGTCAAAGCCGATGGCGGTCATGTCGCCGCCGCGGGCCTGCATGATCTTTTCTCGATATTGTCTGGCCCATTCCTGGGCGCCCTGAAGGGTGGTGTCGGGCAGGAGTTCTTCGTCCGCCAGCATGGCGTCGATGGGTTTGGTGATGTCCTCAATCAGGATGGATGGCCGCTTCTTCTGTTTCATTTCTTCAACGACAATAGGTGTGATAAAGACCATCAGGTTGCGTGTGTCGCTTTGTTTGGATTTGTTGCCGAAGAGATAGGGGCCGACGTAGGGGATATCGGATAAGAGGGGGACGCCGGAGCGGGATTTAGAATCATTCTTTTTGATAAGACCGGCCAGCACGCGGGTTTCGCCGCTGGGGATGCGCATGATGGTCTCGAAGGTCTCGCCTGCCGTATCGACGAGGGGATCGCCACTGCCTTCCTCGCGGAAGGAAACGGACGTATTATCCACAGAAATATCCAGGATGCAGGTGTTGTCGCTGGCGATGTTGATGATGACGTCCACCGTCAGACCATAGTCGCGTGTGCGCTGATCCGTGCCGTAGGAGCCATAGCTGCTGTTCGTGTCGCCATAGCCGCCATAACCGCCATAACGACTGGTGGTGCGATAAGCCACTTGGCCACCGACGTTGAAGTATGCGTTTTCTTTGTTCTGCACCATGATGCGCGGTTGCGAGAGGACGCGGGTTTCGGAATTGGAGATGGCGGCATTGAAGAGGAAGTGAGCCTGTTCGGTCAGGTATTCAACGGCCAGTCCCTCCGTGCCTCCGTATTTGAAGATGGGGAATTCCTTATGGAAATCCTGAAAGCCGAAGTTCTTTTTGGCGATGTCCACCACCGGGATGGTGGACAGAAAGTTTGATCCCGTGCCGCCGCTGCTGCCGTTAGTATCCGTTTCATCGTCCGTGTCGTCCGTGGTGACGGGAGTTGACGAACCGGTCCGGGTGGGGAAGAGGCCATCCTGAATGGCTGTCTGAAATTCCCGACTGCCCTGGACCTGGATGCCATAATTGAAGCCGCGGTTGAAACTGGTCTCCAGAATTTCCATGTGAATCACGGCTTGTTTCATGGGCGCGTCGAAAACTTCAAGGAGTTGAGCGACTTTTTCCTGGACCCAGGGGACGTCCTGAACCACCAGGAAACCCGCGTTGCGGTTGACCTGGATATAAGCGGTTTCCGTCAGGATGCGTTCCGTCAGAACATCAATGAGGTCTTCGATGTCCCCTTCTTCGGAATACAGGTTATAGACCGGATAAACGCGGATTTCCGGTTCGGTGTCGTATATTTCGACGAGAGGCATCATTTTGAGGATATTGGCATAGAGGTCGCGGACGATGATTTTTTTGTTGATGAGATCGACTTCGATGCTGCCCGGTTCGGATTTGAGTTCTTCGAGTTTGGCGGCCACTTCTTCCACGTTGGCATAACGGATCTGAAAGACGCGAATCGTGAAGGCCTCATCGACTTCTTCGATGCGCTTCTGGATCAGTTCATAGGTTTGGGGGAGACAGCGGACAAAGACGGTGTTCGTGTGATCGGCGGCCGAAACGGATTCGCTGATCTTTTTGTCCAACATGCCTTCAATGGCGGCAGCCACTTCGCTGGCTTTGAGGTTTTTGGGGCGGATGATGAAATCCTTGAGCCAGGTGGGCAGAACCTCGGCGACGAAGGTGGCCTGATCCATGACGACATAGGAGTTGGGCGCGTCGCCCTGAACCCACTGCCAGCCATAGCCGGCGGCGAGTTTGTTAAGAACGGTTTCGATGGGTTCTTCTTCGGCGACCAGCGTGATGACCGTGGCGCCGGCTTTGCCCTTGAAGGTGACGTCAAAACCGGAATTTGAGAAGAAGACGCTGGCCTCGGAGGCTTTGATGCCGGCGGCGGCGATGGTGACCAACTGTGGCGCTTCCGGTTCGGCCGCTGGCGCGGGCTGAGCGCCCTGTCCGTATAGAGGCGCCGCGGCGACCAGGGTCCAGGCTGCGACGGCGACGATGGTTTGTATGGTCATTCGAAACATGCGCTTTCTTCTCACTCCTCGCATCGGTACGATGAATTCTTCTTGAGATTCGGTATGGTCGCAGCCCCGGATAATCTGTCTTTGAAACGCCTGCAACCGGTCTGCTTCGACTTGCCAGCCATCGGTTCGGTCCGCTCTGAGGCTACCGGTTTGGGCCGGGTGATGGCTATGGCCTTCTTATGCGCCAAACATGCTCATGACCTGTCGGGTGCCTTCATATTCGAAGGTGGCCGACATTTTGGCCACGTCGATTTCCACCAGTTTGATATCCAGATTTTTCCCGGCATAGTTGACGCTAATCACGTCGCCCACCTTGAAAAAGTCCGTTTTTTTTCCGCGTTCGTGCTGAAGCATTACCTGGCCGGATTTGGACAGGATGCCCTTGACCTTCCATCCATCGAGTTTGGTGATCTTATCGACGGGGATCGGCGGACGCGGGGTCGGTGTTCGGCGCGGCGTCGTGGGCCGAGGCGTCAATTTCTTGAGAATCGGTTCGAAGAGATTGGCCGAGTCCAGGCTGGAAAGAACCGCCGGCGTGGCAATGACCGGTCGAATGGGGCCGGACGTCAGAGACGCTTCGAATAGTTCCAGTTCCGCAACTTTGGCCACATGGCGCTGAGGCGGCTGCTGGACGGTATTGATTACGAAATAGGCGAGAACGCCAATGGCCAACATCAAGATGAATTGGATGAGTGTGTTGATGTTCATGGTCTTCTTCCTTTCCTGAAGCGCGTCAGGCTAGCGCTTGCGATTTTTCCTGTTTTCGGCGGCGATCACTTCGCGGTCCGCTTCGGTGGTCGGCGCGATTTGCGCCAGCGTCAGATCCACCCGAAACGTGCTCTTGCTCCAACTGTGATTGACGGTGAGGTCTTTGAGGAGCAGTTTGTTTTTCTCAAAGTCACGGAGCAATTGCACAACCTGCGCCCATTCCTGTTGGTCGGCGATGGATACGGTCAGGACGACGTACTTATAGTCTTCCATGTCGGGAATCCATTCCAGATAGGGCACTTCGATGTTGGCGCTGGCCGACAGATTCATTTTTTTGAGCAGGTCGGCCATGTATTCGGAGAACTGAGCCTCGGCGGTTTTGTTCTCTTCGCTCTTGATGAGGTTGTTGACCATGCCCGTATAGCGTTCGGTCAGGGGATGGTATTTTTCCAGGGCGATTTTGACGCGATCGACTTTCTCGGCCTCTTTTTCCAGGGCGCGTTCGGTCACATACAGTCTGCCCAGGGACACCGTGCTGATCCGTCCGGCCCCCATGCGATAGGCGACGAAGCAGACCATGGCGATGACGGTGAGGATCACCAGTGTTTTTTCGCTTTTTTTCAGAGCCATTGCGTCGGGCCTTTGTCGGGTCGCAACCCGGATTCATTCGCTGGGTGTGGATCAGTCCGTCTCTTCAAAGGAGCAGATAAAAATAAACTGCCAGACTTGCTTGGCTTCGAAGCCCGGTATGGTCGTGTTTTTCTGTTGGCTGAGTTCGACGTCCGAAAAGATCTCAAGGTTACGAAGCATTTCATGGAATTCGTTGATGGAGACGATGGTGTCCGCATAGCCGGTCAGCTTCAGGGCGTCGCCTTTGGTAAACTGGTACTCATAGAGTCGGGCGCGCTCCTGGGTGATGGGCATGGCGCAAATGCGGTCCAGGATGTGGATGGCGTTGCGGTCCGTGGCCAGGAAATCTTCAAACATGGCGATTTCCCGTTCCATTTTGCCGACCTCCGACACGATGGCCTCGTGTTCTTTCACAAAATCCTTCATGGCCTGGAGTTCGATAGCGCGGTCGCGATTGTGCTGATGAAAATAAAAACCACCCAGGGCCAGGGCGCAAATGGCCAGAAAGATCGTGGTGACAATCGAGGAAATCTGCGCCTTCATGCGCCGCTTGCGCAGGTGTTCCGGTGGCAGAAGGTTGACGGTCCGGTTGATGGGCGGTGGCGAATCCAGGGCGGCGCCCATGGCGATGACATCGGCGTCGAGGGGATCGGCAAGGGGCGGCGCCTTTTTTTCGAATCGTTCTTTGACCGGCAAGGGCAGATTTTCAAGCAACAAGTCGATCTGAATATTCAATTCCCGGGTCAGGTATTCGCGGATACGGCCGATGCGGACGCCGGCGCCGGACAGGTGCATGACCGAAATGGGGGGGCAATTGAACTCGCGATAGGCGAAGTCATAGGCGCGTTGCATGTCCAGCATGAGCCGGTCGAACCACGTGCGGATGGCTTCTTTCTGTTCCGGCGTCAGGTCGCTGGACCGGGGCGCGAAGATGCGTCCCGTATCCGTGGCGCTGAAAATCGACGGGGGCGCCGAGGGCGCTTCCGTTCCCTCGTCCATGTCATACGTCGGCGCATCGGCGTCTTCCGTCGCGGGATCCGGCGACGGCGGCGATGGGGCCAGGGCTTTGACCAGGTCGATCTTTCCAAGTTCCGTTGGACCATCGGGGGCCAGCGCTTCCAGCAGTTGATTCGTTCCCTGGTTGGCGCTCCGGGCAAACAGGACGATGTCGTCTTGAATCAGGACCACCTCGGATCGTGATCGCCCAATGTGGAAAAGGGCCGTGGTCGGTTCACTGCCCGTCCCTTCCGCCGCGTCGCCATCCGGACGCTTGCGCATCATGTAGAGACGATACAGGGCCAGCGTCGAGACATCGGCCACGGCGGCGTCGATGCCGACCTGAGCGCAGACGGCCAGCGCCTCATTCACGACGGGGCTGTCCACCGCCAGGGTCATAACGTCATTGCCCGCCAAAGGATCGCGGCGCATGACGAGGTGGTCATAAATGTGGCGCTCGGGATTGAACGGGATGTGACGTTCCGCCTCGAATCGGGCCATCTGAGCAATTTCGAGCGCGTCATTCGATGGTGGCAGACGACGGTAGCGCGCGGCCACGGCCGCCTTGGAAATGCACAACCGGGCCTCGGAGATGGCGAGTTTGTTCTGCTTGATCGCCACCTTCAGCGCCTCGGCCTTGGCGTTGATCCGCAGATCGTCCTCG
>JADFCT010000271.1 GCA_017161665.1 Candidatus Sumerlaeota bacterium | reverse complement strand
CTCTCCAGTTGACCGTGCCGGATAAACCGACCACCACCCGGCTTCAATCCCAAAAGTCCGCCGGTCGCATTGGGGATCGAAACGCATGGAAAAGCATTGGAAAATAAGGCGATGCCGAATCGTCAACCAGCCAGAGGATCGACGATTCGGCCCATGAACAGAAAGGCGCCGGAAGGCGCATGGCGAATAACGAACAGGAACGGATGGTCGGCCCGGAAATAAAACGGCTCGGCAGGCATGGACTTCAACCCCACCGAAATGCCCGTGGCCGCCGCCGCCTCCGTCCCCGTTTCGTTGACCTCGACGAAGGCCTTGTGAACCGCCGCCTGGACATAAAGATCGCCTCGGGGGTTCACGCCGGAATAACTGATTCCACTCAAGTTAGCCGCTTGAGAGTCAAAAGCGTCTTTGACGCCAAGCCTCTGTAAAGGCTCGTTCAGCGAAAGGCTGGACTCCGCTTTGAACTTGGGTAGATAAACCATGGTCGGTCGATTATGCAACTGGTTCAACTGATTCGACAACGCCTCCGCGCTGAGATTCGCCTCCAGGACGGGTAGACCATTCTGGGCCTTTGGCAGAATGACCACCATGCTCACTTGTTCCCCTTTATAGGGGAGTTCCAAGTAGAGCGCGTTTTCGTCCTCGCCACATGCAAACGACTTTTCGAGGAACATCGTCGGCGCGTCGATGGTCTCACCATTCCGTTTATGGAAAGGTCGCTCCTGCGTACTGTCTATTTCAAAGGGGATTTGCCAATCCCCTTTGAAATAGATGGCGTTCGTCAGGACCAACCGCGTCAGAGCGTCCACGGTGTCCGGGCCCATCAACTCTTTTATTTTTTCTTCTGTCTGCGCCTCGACCCACTGATTGATCTGCTTCCGGGACGCGTCCGCGTCGGCGGCAAAATCCATTTCATACAGTCCCTTGGGACCGTAATGTGTCCGAATCCGCTGCAAGTACTTTTCCTCAAAGGGATAGTCTTTTTGAAGCCATAAGGCGTTGGCCACCCGCAGTTGAATTTGTTTGTTGATTTCATCCGAGGCAAGCGCCTGTCCCAACGCGCCCATGGCCGGATGCAGTCGATTCGCCTCGAGGAGGTGATAGCGGAAAACGGCTTGGATTTGTTCGGCCGTTTCCCCGCGGGCGCCGGCCTGGACCATGGCCATGGCCGTGGAAATACTATAGGGCGAGAAGAAGAGGTTCTTATCGGTCGCCACCACTTCTCGATACATGTCCACCGCAAAGGCGTTGATGCTTTCCCCTACCCGGGCGATGTCCCCGCTCGTGGCCCGATCGTCTTCCGACAGTGGCGTGACCGTCACGTGGGTTAATGGGCTGGGCACGTTCATACTCAAGGCCTCTTCCCCATCTGGATTTCCTGAACAGGCGGTGCATAGTCCAGTCACAAGCCAAACCCCCGCGCAAAGGGTGATGTAAATCATCCGCTTCATGGTGGTGTTCTCCTCACGATGCAATACCGGCGCTCTCGTCCATGGACGTCTCGCGTCCTCTTAACCGTCGAACCGACATGCGTCGGTTTGCCGAAAAAGAACACAGCGATTCGCGATGGCGTTCGGATGTCCCGTTATCCCAAACGCCAGGGGGCTCGCGGCGGGCGGTACAGCATCCGTTCGGCTTCGGGATCGCCAATAATTGTGTCCAGAGTGGGATCCCAACGGATCTTGCGCTCCAACTGCATGGAGATATTGAGCAGATGACAGATCACCGCCGAATGGTATCCGATCCGAACCGACGCGACCGGCGCGTCGCGCTTTTTGACACAATCGAGGAAATTGCGGTGATGACCGGGACTGCGCCCCACGTGGACTTCGCCGGGGCGGAATTTTTGCGTCAGGAGTTCCGGCGCGCTCGCCTCCAGGCGACCTCCATGAACATGAATGAAAATCCAGCCGTCATCTCCCTCAAATTTGACCCCGCGCGGCTCCTCGCTGGTCCCGATCATTTCCACACCATTGGCATACCGGCATTTGAAGTGGAAATTGAAAAAGGCGTCGAAAAGGGGGCTCTGGGGCTGTTCCCCCCGGGCATCCAGTTCCACCGGAACAGTATCGTCCGAACCTTGTCCCAACTGCGCCAAGTCAATGACATGGGCGCCGCGGTCGCTCATTTCGCCGCCGCCGTAATCCATGATGAAACGCCACGAACGATACCGTTTTTCAGTATAGTCCACCCGTGGCATGGGGCCGAGCCAGCGATCAAAATCCAACTCCGCCGGCGGCGTCGTGAGGGGATGGGGGCCTTGATCTTTCAGCACGGCCAGATGATGGCCCTGCGTGCAGGGCAGATTGACAATCATCCGCCGCAGCGCGCCGATGCGTCCGTTGCGGACCACCTCGGCGGCATATCGGGCATTGGCCCCCGAGCGTTCGTGACTCCCCGTCTGGAGCACGCGCCCATACCGTTCGACGGCCTGGACCACGGCCCGGCCCTCGGCGATCGTGTTCGTCAAGGGCTTTTCGCAATAGATATCCTTGCCAGCCTTCGCCGCCGCGATCGTGATATACCCATGCCAATGGTCCGGCGTGCAAACCGTGACAGCGTCGATGTCTTCACGGGCCAGGAGTTCGCGGAAATCCGAATAGACCGCGCAATCCTGATTGTCGTAACGCTGATTGGCAACCTGTTGGGCTTCCTTGGCGCGTCGGGCGCTCACATCACACACGGCAATGACGCGGGCGTCCTCCTGGGCCAGGAAGGCTCGCTCATTGTGGGTTCCCTGGCCACCCGTTCCAATACATCCCAGATAGATCCTATTACTTGGCGCGTTGGCGCCCAGCACGGAGGCAGGTACGATCATGGGCGCCGCCACACCACCGGCCATCAGCGCAGAGAGGCGCTTGATCGCTCCGCGACGATTGATATGATTCATGTTACACTCCTCTATTGAATATATATTCTAATCTTTAAATCCCTATAACCTATGCTGGAAGATTATTTTCACACCAAATGCCTTCGAAACATAAAAGACCAAAAGCGAATCGTTGATATCAGGAGACTTAAGGCGTTCAGGCGGGCCTGGCGCCTGAAGAGGCTCTCCGCTTTTTGCCGCCTCAACACGTGATCCGCCCTTGATGCGCCGGGGGCGGTTGCGTACACTCTCCCTCTTGAAATTCACTTACGGAAGCGCACGCGCCACCTATGTTCTTCAAACGACTTGAAATCTACGGTTTTAAATCCTTTGCCAACAAAACGGTCGTCGAATTCACGCCGGGCGCCACGATCATCGTGGGCCCCAACGGCTGTGGCAAAAGCAACGTTCTGGACTCCATCCGATGGGTGCTGGGTGAACAGCGCGCCCGGGCCATGCGTGGCCAGCGCATGGGGGATGTGATTTTCAACGGCTCCGCTTCCATGAAAGCCATGAACCTGGCCCGTGTCAATATCATCATCGACAATGAAGCGCGCCGCCTGGACGTGGATCACAGTGAAATCCAAATCGGTCGCCAGCTGATGCGCTCCGGCGATAGTTCGTATCAGATCAACCGAATGAATTGCCGGATGAAGTCTATCCAGGAATTATTGATGGATACAGGGGCCGGCGTCAATGCTTACTCGATTCTGGAGCAGGGGCGCGTTGATCAGATTATTACGGCCAAGCCGCAAGAACGCCGCATCATCTTCGAAGAGGCGGCCGGCATCTCGCGATACCGACAGCGTAAAGTGGAAACCCTCCGGAAGTTGGAACGGACCGAATCGGACCTGGCGCGACTGGCTGATATTATCCGTGAGGTCAAGGGACAATCGATTTCCTTGAAACGACAGGCCAACCGGGCGTTACGCTATAAGGCTCTGGACGCTGAATTGACGCAACTGGAAATGGCGCTCATCGATGTCAGTTATGTTCGCGAAACCGGTCGCCGCGCCGAGTACGAGGAATCGCTCGAAAAGGTGTCCCAACACTTGGAGGAACTGGTCGGACAAATTGAGGTCATCGAAGCGAGTGTGGAAGTCGAACGCGAAGCGGCCGAAGCCTTGGACCGCGAAGCGCGCGCCTTGCAGAACCAACTCAACTCGGAACGCGAATTCATTTCCCAATGTGAGCGAGCGGTCGCTTTGTATGAAGAACGCCGCGGGGCCTATGATCGACAGGCCCGACAACTGGCCGAGGAAGTGGAACAATCCACGACCCATGCCCGGCGTGTGGAGGAACAGGCGGAAGAGACGCAGGCTCAGGCGAGCCAGATGGCCGAAGAAGTGGAGCAACTCGAGTCGGTGCGCAATGAACGGTTGGAGCGCCAACAGATCCTTCGTCGCGATCAGGAACGCAAACGGGGGGAACTCCGGGAGAAACAACGAGAACTCGATCAGGCCCGGGAAAGTTGGCGGCGACGGGAGAACGAGATAAAACTCGCCAATTCTCGTTGCGAAACCATTGAATCCCAAATTCGACAGGCCCATGAACAGTGCGCCACCCAACGGGAGCGACGGGAGCAACTGACGCAGAGCCAGGAAGAGAAAAAGTCCCGGATTCAGGGACTGGAACAAGTGATCGCCCAACGGAAAGCGGCTTTGGAGAAAGAGATCAAGGTCCGCGCCGAAGGGGAAGAGACGCTGGGGCTCATGTTGACGGACCTGGAATCGACCATTCAGGTTTATAGTGAAAGTCATTCACGCCTGGAAGCCCTGAAAGAATTGGAAGAACGGTTCGAGGGATACGGCCCGGGCGTCAAGGCCGTGATGCAGGCGGGAGAGGCGGGCGCCCTGCACGGTATCCGCGGCGTTCTCCCCCACTTGATCCGCTCGAAAGCAGAATATGAAACGGCCATTGAAATGGCTTTGGGTTCCAGTATTGAAGACATCGTCACGGACACAGCCGATCAGGCCGCCACTGCCGTGGAATTTCTGCGTAAAAACGAAATGGGCCGGGGCCGTTTTCTGCCGCTCGACTCGATTTACGCTCCGCCGCTGGATGAACGCTTCCGCGCCCTGCCCGAGCGGGCAGGCGTCATTGGTGTGGCGGCGGATC